>JAHYJP010000216.1 GCA_019429055.1 Bacteroidales bacterium | reverse complement strand
AACCCCTGCAATGAAAGTGGCACGGCTTGGTGAATGGTTCAATGTCAGAACAGCATGGCACGGTCCCGGTGATGTTTCTCCTGTTGGACATGCAGCCAATCTTCATATTGACCTGGCAGTCTGGAATTTTGGTGTTCAGGAAGGTGCCTATCATTTCGGAGAGAAAGAACAGGAAGTTTTCCCGGGATGCCCGACATTTAAAGATGGCTATGCATATGTTAATGAAGTTCCCGGACTTGGCGTGGATATAAATGAAAAAGAGGCGGCCAAGTATCCTATCAATAACAAAGCACCAGGCTGGACTGTAAGAAAATTTGACGGAACGATTATAAGACCCTGACAATTCATAACTTCTGTGATGAAAATTAATCCCGCCTAATTTCAAATATTATAAATCATGAAAGACAACAGAAGAGATTTCCTTAAAAAAAGTGCTTCGCTGGCAGCAGTTGTTTCTGTCGGAGGAATAGTATCAGGAATGGCTGACTCCCCGTCAAAGAAAAGCGCCAAAGCAATAAAAACGGCGAAGAAAGATGCAGGCATGAAGTTTTCATTCCTGATGGGACCTACATCTCCAAAGGTTCCGTTTGCAAAACAGCTTGATGTAAATTATGTTGTATCAGGGGTAAACAGGATCCCTGATATGAATCTCTGGGATCCCAAAGTCATAACTGCCACGAAAGAGACATGGGATAAACTGGGCATAAAATGGACAGTTGTTGAAGGTCCTCCGTCATTGGGAGAGAAAACAAAACTCGGGCTGGAAGGGAGAGATGAAGAGATAGCTAACTTCATAACCTTCATGAAAAATCTCAAACAATATGGCGATGTTGACATTATCTGCTATAACTGGATGCCGGTCATCAGCTGGGCTCGTACAAACAAGGAAAGACCCGGACGCGGAGGCGCTCTGATGCTCGAGTTTGATTATGAGGCTTCGAAAGGAAAACCTCTGACAAAGTATGGCGAAGTCTCTAAAGAAACTCTCTGGAAAAACTATGAATATTTCATTAAAATAGTTGGTCCCGAGGCTGAAAAGGTCGGGATGAATCTTTCGCTTCACCCCGATGATCCGCAGGTAGACAACATCCAGGGCATTTCGAGAATAATGAACCGGGTTGAGAGTTTCGACCGGGCAATGGCTATGTACCCAAGCAAGTATAACGGAGTTACAATGTGCCAGGCTAACTTTGCACTGATGGGAGCCGATATACCCGCCCTGGTCAGAAGATGGGGAAAAGATAAGATCAACTTCGTTCATTTCAGGAATGTCCAGGATCTTAGCGGGAATGTCCCAAGCACCAGATTCACAGAAACCTTCCATGATGAGGGTCAGATCGACATGTATGAAGCGATGAAAGCTTATGTGGAGATTGGCTTCGAAGGGCCACTGCGTCCCGATCATGTTCCCGTTATGGCCACAGAGGTGGAAGCAGGGATGAGAGGCGGATATACCACACTCGGAAATCTGTTTGCCATAGGATATATCCGCGGCCTTGCTGAATCTGTAAGTAAGGAAAAGGGCTGAAACATGCCATCTTCCCTTTTTAACTGCCTGTCTGATTATGTCAGGCACTTTTATTTCAATTTTAATATTCAAACCATGAAAAGGACTAAGTTAATAGCCACTCTGTTTTTAACGACAGCTATTCTATTATTATCAACTGCTGATAGTTACGGACAAAAACCATTTAAGATCCTCTCGTATAATATCCTTGAAGGACTTAAGGGAGACAGTACCGTTGAGGCTGAATTTGCTGAATGGGTAAAAAAGATCGATCCTGACATAATAGGATTCCAGGAGATGAACAACTTCACACAGGCTAAAATCCAGAGCTTTGCTGCTCAATATGGTCACAATTATGCAGTTTTGTCTAAAACAGGGGGTTATCCTGTTGCCCTCACATCCAAATACCCTATAGTTAATGTTCAGAAGGTAACTGACAATATGCACCATGTATACCTTGTGGCAAATATCAATAATATCAATGTCATTGTTATTCACTTTTCTCCCTCCAGTTATCAGAAGCGGCAGATGGAGGTGAAAGAGATCCTCGCACGTGCTGATCTCTTTCCTGAAAATGAAATGACACTGATATTGGGCGATTTCAACTCGCTTTCAGAGAGGGATGCTGCTTCCTATGGAAAAGAAGATCTGAATGCTCAGAAAGAACGGGAGAAAAAAGAGAGCCATATAAGGAATCTGAATAACGGACAGTTTGATTATAGTGTGATTAACGCTATAGAGAAAGCCGGGTTCCAGGATATACTTTTAAAGTTCCATAAAGATTTTCAGCCCACTTTCCCCACTGACAATTACAAGGCCATAATCTCCAAACGCATTGACTTCGTTTTTGTTAATCCTGAACTTGGAAAAACTGCAATATCAGCCGATATAATTCGCGATAATGTAACAGATAATATTTCAGATCACTACCCTGTTTTTGTTACATTTGACCTGAAATAAAGAGTCTCCTCCGAAAAGTATATTTTTTGCCACCAAGGCTCCAAGGCACAAAGTTGCACCAAGAATAAGTCATTGAAAGATAAGCCCTTGGTGAATCTTGGTGTCTTTGTGTCTCCTATATAACTCTTTTCAACATCTTGATTATCAACTATCCTTTTCGCCAGCCCTATGCGGCTTGCTTTAAACGGGCTAATTGTTTTTCAAGCTTTTTAATTTTTTCTTCCTTTAGTTTCTCCTGATTTTCAATTAGCAAGCCCTGATTATATTCTGTTTTTTTTAGCAACATAGTGTAAATTATTCTTGATAGTTTATGCGCAGTAGTTAAAGCTGCTCCACGCCCACCTAACCTCGCTCGCATTCTGCGATAATAATCGCCAATTGGAGTTTTGTTTGTTGATAAACAGGAGGCTGCTTGTCTTAAATATTGTCCTGCCTTATTGTTTTTCTTCATCATTTTACTGCTAATGATTTTTCCTCCGGAGATTTTTGTATTGGGTGTAAGATTGAGCCAAGCTGCAAAGTGTTTAGCACTTTCCCATTTACTCATGTCTACGCCCACTTCTGATATAAATTCCAATGCTGTTACGTCACTTATTCCTGGTATTTTACACAAATCTACTCCAGCTATTGCAATCAGATAAGGCGAAATTGCAAAATCAAATTGATTTTTTTTTGCTTTTAACTTTTTTTTTAGTGTTCCTTCCAGACAGGTAATATCTCCTTCGTTTATTATTGCTACTTGCTTGAGTAATTGTTGTTGTATCTTTTCTTCACATCTTTTGATCTGATTTTGAAGAAATTCATAATTCTCAACGGCTTGTTCCAGCATAAACAGATATTCCTCTTTCCATATCCCTTGCAATGATTTGATTATTTCTTCGTGGGAAGCCTTAATCCTTGGATCACAAAGCGTACACAGAATTTGCGGATCTCTTTCTCCTGCTATAATGGCCTTCACCATTTTTATGCCTGTTTTACCCAAGATATCACTTATAACGGTATGGATTTTAATATTCATCAACTCAAGTGCCTTTTGCATTCGTCTTATTGAATCGGACCCTAATAAAATTAAATTTTTCCGCTGTCGTGTATAATCTCTTAACATACGAATTTCATTGTCTGGTTGGAAGCTTTTCTGCAACAACCCACAGGTATGTAGCTTTTGAAGCCAGATAGAATCCGTGTCATCTTTCTTTCGTCCAGTAACATTTTTTGCATGTTTGGCATTAACCAGGTAGGGCTCTATTCCTGCCTCTTCAAGTAAAAGGTAGAGTGCCAACCAATATACACCTGTACTTTCCAATGCGGCAGTGGTGACCCCATTGTTTTTACAATAATCCACGATTTCATGTAAATCGCATGTAAATGCCGAAGTAGTTTTCACTTCATGACCACCTTGGCCATCATTAATGGCCACACAATGCAGTGTGTCTCCAATATCAATCCCTGCTGCATACGGATTAAATACAGGCAACCCACTTCCCATTTTAACGACCCCTGTTTTTTGCTTCTCCTTTTTCATAACTTTGCTTTTGCTTTATATTTAACTTTGAAAACAAAAACAGCACATAAAGACACTTAAAATCTGAAATTGATCTCCTATACGGTGTTTAAGCAAATACTTAACATCCATTTGAAATTTCAAGTAGTGCCCCGAACCAAACTTCGTGGAGGAATGAAACTACCAATCACAAACAGGTTTCATATGAGCTGCTTTTTTCAAAGTTATCTATTTTGAGGTTGGAGATTCGCCACTCCCGATAACTTCGTGGCAATTTCATTTTTTGGATTTATTGGAGAGCAGACTCAATCAGATCCAGTAATCCTTGATTCTTATCCTGACTCTTATTGCATTAGGAATTTCCTTTTCGCTGTGACGAATAAGATATCCCCCGCCACCGGCACCGGTCTTCAAACCGTTGAACAGTCATAATCAGTAAATTATCTCTTCAAAGATGAATTGAAAAATATCGTAAACAGCTAAAATGAAACTCTGAAACTCTGAAACTCTGAAACTATAACCCAAAATCTAACCACTTAAACAGTCGATGGATATTTACTTGTATATCCGGGCACTATCTCCATCATTGCCTCCACTACCTCAGTGCCTGTTTTATTGTAAATATCAGTAAGTGTATCGTTTATTTTTGGCATAATGCAGTAATAATCAGCATCGGCCACCTGTGCTATGCTTATTTTGGGATTATGAGTGGGAAGCTGCCGCTCCGATTCAGCAAACAGTTCCTCATAGAGCTTCTCGCCGGGCCTGAGACCAGTGTATATAATTTTAATATCTTCGTATGGGACAAGTCCTGACAATCTGATAAGCTTTAAGGCTATATCAAGAATTTTTATTGGCTCTCCCATATCAAAAATAAAGATCTCATTTCCCTTACCCATAAAACCGGCTTCCAGCACCAGCTGACAAGCTTCAGGTATTGTCATGAAAAAACGTGAAATCTCAGGATGAGTAATTGTCACCGGTCCGCCTTCAGAAATTTGCTTCTTAAACAATGGTATGACGGAACCGTTTGAACCAAGGACATTTCCAAATCTTGTTGTTATGAATTTAGTCCTGGAATCTGACCTTTTTGCCTGGGCATGCACCAGCAATTCGCAAACCTTTTTGGTGGCTCCCATCACATTTGTCGGATTCACTGCCTTGTCGGATGAGATCATCACGAATTTCTCAATATTATATTTTATTGCCACATCGGAGACAACCTTTGTCCCTCCGACATTTGTCCGGAATGATTCATGGGGATTAGCTTCCATTACAGGAACATGCTTATATGCTGCGGCATGGAAAACAATTTCAGGTCGATATCTCCTGAACACAAAATCCATCTTGAGTTCATTCGTAACATCTCCGACAATCAGCTTGTAGCTGGAACCCGGGAACTTCTCCTTCAACTCATTATTCAGATAGAACGACGGAGTCTCAGCCTGATCAACAAGAATAAGCTGTTTATAATCAAATTTCATAAGCTGCCTTACAATCTCTGAACCAATTGAACCGGCAGCTCCGGTGACAAGAATGGTTTTTCCCTGTAATCCCTTCTGTATTCTATTAAGATCCAGTGTAATCGGGTCTCGTCCCAGAAGATCCTCTAATTTGACTTTCG
>JAHYJP010000215.1 GCA_019429055.1 Bacteroidales bacterium | reverse complement strand
CTTCGCTCGAGGACCGGGGCTCTCGGGTAAAATAAAAGCCGGGGGGCAAAACGCCGACATTACACAGACTTCACCTAAATTTCGTAAATTTGAAAAAAAGAAATCATGGATATACAGGCCCGAAAATTGAATTTTATTCAGGAGTTTCTTCGAATTACCGATGAAAAGCTTATTGCCAGGCTTGAGCATTTGCTTCACAATGAAAGAAGGAAAGAGACTGAACGCGACCTCAGCCCAATGAGTGCAGAAGAGTTTGATCAAATGATAGATCAATCTGAAAAGGATGTCGAAACCGGCAGAGTAAATGAAGCCCGTGACCTTCTCAAAAAGGTTGATACATGGAAATAAAAATCCTGTGGTCAGACCTTGCTCTTTCACAATTAGAAGATATATTCGATTATCACAAAACAGTGGCCAGTGTTTCTGTTGCAAGGAAGCTGGTTAAATCAATTATCGAAACAACATTAAAACTGGAGGTTAATCCTCTTCTTGGAGTAAAAGAACCTTTGCTCGCAGATCGTCCTTTTGAATACCGTTTTCTTGTTCAGAAAAATTATAAAATTATTTATCGTTTCAACGAATCGATTGTTTGGGTAATCGCAGTGTTTGATACCAGGCAGAATCCTGAAAAACTGGCAAGGATTTCAGGATAATTTACTTCTTTTTTCAAATGCAGGAGCAAAGCAGGACCTGGTATGGACCAAAGCAGGACCCATCCTGGTTCGTACCTTGCTCGTACCTCGCTCCTTTGCAATGAGCGTTGAATGGGAGTTGGATGGGACTTGAAAGGGACTTGAAAGGGAGCGGGTTCGATCCGCCTCTCGACCGTGTCTCGCCTCAGGCAAGACTGCGTTCCCGCTAAAAGCGGACTCTTACAGTTAAAAAACTTTAATGGATTAAAAATTCGCTATAATTCCCAGGGTGAATGGTCTGAAGCTGATGGTCTGGATAAGCGTTGGTAAAGGTTTTGGAGAACCTCACCTGTTTTTTTGGGTTCCATTTAAATTCAAAAGCATAAAGGACCCCATCTCTTTCTTCGATATAATCAATTTCTTGTTGGTCTTGTGTTCTCCAAAAATATCTGTTTGCCCATATTCTGCTATATTCAAGGGTCTTCAAACGTTCACTTACTAAAAAATTTTCCCACAATAGTCCGCTATCCTGCCTTAAATTAATAGGGTTGAAGTTGGCAATCAGCGCATTTCTAATGCCATTGTCGTAAAAATAGATTTTTCGTCCTCTTCTGAGTTCTTTTCTCAAATTCCGGCTAAAGGCATTAATACGGAAAATGACATAGGACTGTTCCAGCAGTTGGATGTATTTTTCAACGGTTTGATTATCAAGGCTTAAAAGCTTTCCCAGTTCATTGTAAGACACCTCACTACCAACCTGAAACGCAAGGGCCTGAAGTAATTGGATTAACTTATCCGCTTTTTTTATGTTTTGCCATAAAAGGATGTCCTTGTACAAATAGCTGTCGGTTAACTGCCTCAAAACCTCTTTTTCATTACCAGTGTTCATGACAACATCAGGGTAACTGCCATAAACCAGTCTGTGGGGCAACATGGCTTCTTCCTGCAGCAGCCCGTTGTGTGAAACAAGTTCTTCAAAAGACAATGGAAATAAACCATACTCCCATTTACGACCAGTCAATGGCTCTTTAATATCATTTGCAAGTTCAAAGGATGAGGAACCTGTAGCGATCAGTTTTTTTTCCGGAAGTTCATCGGTGATCAGCTTCATACAAACCCCAATATCTTTTATACGTTGGGCTTCATCAATAACCACTATTTTTTTCTGGCCAATAACAGCATTTAAGCGGGAGGAAGAGATGTTTTCGAAAAGGGCTCTGACGGTAGGTTCATCAGCGTTTAGCCACAATACATCTTCTCTGTTTTTGAATATCTTCTTCAGAACCGTGGTTTTTCCGGTTTGCCGTGCGCCATAAATGATAATTGCTTTTTGGTCGGAAAGCCTCGCCCTGATCAGGGCTTCGATTTTTCTTGGGATCATAATAAACAAGATTGTAATCGCAAAATTAACGTTTTTTTTGCGATTATATTTTAGAGATCTTAAAAGTTCCTATTTTAATGATGGGCAGCAGGGCGGCCTGTGGAGAAGAGCTATTTACCTCTGCTATTCTAACCACCTCGAGAAATCAATAGCCCCGGCATTTATGCCGGGTTTGAATTCCTAATACCAACGGGGCTTTAGCCCAAACCATTTGTTTAGGAAAACCCTTGCCTGTGCAGGAAAAGATGCAATGCAGGGACAGGTCGCGACCTGTCCCTACGTTTCCAAATCACGCGAAATGCTCAAAATGACCAGCTTGGCCTTTTTAAAACCCGTTATTTTTTATTTCATATATTTGCAATAAAACATGTAAAAAGGTTTACTAATATAAAAACAACCACTGCTAATTAAACAAAAACGTCATGGCTGGTACCATTCTAATTATCGCAGGAATCATATTTCTGATTATTGGAATAGTTAAAATGCTCAAACAAGGAAAGGCGGCTAAAGAAGTTTCCTTAGATGAACCTATTCAAGCTGATAATGACCAAAACAAACAGAAGGAACTTGAAGACTTTATCAGGTTGGCTGCGGTTGATGGGGTTCTTACTGATAAAGAACGGGAGGTAATTATTAATAAAGCCTATGACCTTAATATTGATTTGGAAAAGGCTGAAAATATAGTGGAGCGGGAGCTGGAAAAAACCAAGGCAGAAGCCGAAACCAAGTTAATTGACAAGAAAAAGGAATCTGGTGATAATTTCGAAGCCTTTGTGGTGTCAAAATTCCATCGTGGCTTTTTCACATTAAAGCAATGGGCGGGGGATAAATACATTGATGGGATTTATGCCGAAACAACCATCCAGCCAGACTTGGTTTTCCGTTTCGAAACAAAGGGATTAAAACAAGATTTTGCCGTGGAATGCAAATACAAGACTAATTATTTCCAGAACGGCATTGAATGGGCCAGAGAAGATCAAATAAAAAACTACAGATCGTATGGAGAAAAAAACCAGATTCCTGTTTTTGTTGCAATAGGCGTTGGCGGCAAACCTGATGATCCCAAAGATTTATTTATTATTCCACTAAAGGATATTTCTCATAAATTCTTGTCGAAAGATTTCCTGAGGAAATACAGAAAACCAGACTTCAAGGAAAAAGGATTTTACTTTAACCACGAAGAATTAATCTTAAAATAGCATTGACATGAAAGTTAATCCAATATATCTTATAGCGCTTGGGGTAATGTTGATATTGGTTGGCATCTTTATCAAAAGAAATGATCCAGGTACAAAATCGGATGAGATAGAAATCCAGGAAACGGTTTTGAACGCTGCAGGTGAATCCGTTTCTGAAGCAGAAGAAATCAATGCGAAGGCTAATCAGGATGCTTTTGAACAATATGTTGCAAATAAATTCTCTGCCAGATATTTTAATGTTGAGCGCATTGTTCCGGAAGAAGATTTAGCCTTTTCAAACTTGCGCGCCGATTATAACATTTCAGGGAAGCAGGGATCCATTTATTTGAATACTACATGGATATTCCAGTATGTTGACCACACATTAGAAGTTGCCAACAATGAAGAACTCTCTGGTTTTAAGGCCGTTATTGAAACGAATGCAGGCCCTGCGTTTAAAATTATTGGAATTGGAGGAAGACCTGATAATCCGAGGTTATTATACATAATTCCTGCCAAGGAAATTACCCAGGGCCAAAAACGAATTTTCGAAATTGTCGATTACAAAAAAGAAAACCTCCAATCAAATTTCTTCTTTGATTTGAATGAAATGACGCTTAAATAGTTGACCTAACCACAAGATGTAGGGACAGGTCGCGACCTGTCCCTACAGAGGACGGAGACCTGTCCCTACAGAGGCCGGAGACCGACCTGTGTCGCGACCTGTCCCTACAGAGGACGGAGACCTGTCCCTACACGGAGGTGTTAAAATAACGGACGCAAAATTCTATTCAAATGGATGGCCGAAAACCCAATCGGTTGCACAAATTTGATTACACCAAAGACAGGCTATATTTTATTACATCCTGTGTAAAGAACCGTGTGCAATATTTTGGGGAAATCCGCAATGGAGAAATGATATACAATCCATTCGGTCAAATCGTTATTGATCAATGGGAATGGTTGTTAAACCAATATTCATACCTTGTTTCGCACGCGTTTGTTGTAATGCCCGATCATATCCATGCGGTTTTGGAAATAAACAGGAGAGGGATTTCAGGGATAGGTCAAGATATTTGGACAGGTCGTAATGCAGAATCAGGTCGCGATGATGTAGGGACAGGTCGCGACCTGTCCCTACACGGGATGGAAACAGATATGGGCCCAAAGGGGTTAAAAATCAAACCATTGTCCCAAATAATAGGGGCGTTCAAAACCACGGTTTCCAAAAGAATTCATTTGGCGGGCGGGGTTGATTTTTTATGGCAACGGTCATTTTTCGACCGCATCATTCGCAATGAAAAGGAATACCGAAGAATAATTGAATATATTCATTCTAATCCAGCTAATTGGAATGAAGATGAATGGGATATCTGATCAGATATGGCTGTTATTGAAACGGTTGTGAAATTAGCAAGATAAGGTTACGGAAACGGACTGAACTCTTCCAGTATTATCCCTTTAATATCGGCATAGCTGTGGTGGGTCAGGAATGGGGCGAAAATTACCAGTAAAAGGAAAAGGATAAGCAACCCCATTCCAAGGTAATCGCCGAATGACCATTTCATGGTCCATGAGGTTCTGGTGGGTTCAGGAATTTCAGTCAAAACTTCTTCGGTTGTTCCCATTTTATTTTTGTTTTTCATCCTGCGGCTTTTTTGAACGATCCGTGCCAGGTTAAACACATCGTCTAAGGAGAGCAGAATGGAGCGCACCACCCTTTGCCAGGCCGCAAAGCGCGTGGTAAGCCTTGCCAGCCTTCCTCCTATCCTGCCAGCGCGCGAAGCACCTTGAACACCTATTCGCCCAGCGGCACCCAGTCCGGCCACGCCAAAAATAAAATCGAGATACACCGCCAGCCACAGGGCAAAAGCCACCAAGGCAAAATCGACTTTGGTTTCCCACAGGCTTTCCAGAAAAATGGCCCGGCCACCTTTTTTAACCTTGCTTTGCCTGATCACCTCCAGTCCCAAATGCAACAACACCGCAAACAACAACCAGAACAGGCTAATGGCAATGCTCAGCACCAGCGAAATGCCTATATACAGAATGATAAAAAGAATTTTGTTGTCGTGGTCAATGACCCAGTTGAAGAAGTTTTTCAAAGCCTTATAGGTTTTCCTGATTCAATGGGTTAAATTAAAGATTTTTTCATAATTTGCGTAAACTTAATTGCTCCAGCCTTAAAAAGTTTTCAAAAAAATACCCCCATGAAAATCAAACTCGCCACCATTACCATTACCGACAAAGAAGGCAATGTGATTATAGAAGTTTCATTCTGGGGCTTTTGTGCAAGGTATCTCAATGACCGTTATGGTGAGAATTATTGTATTTCTGCCGAACAATCCCTGTTGCTGCATACCGGCGATCACACCGTGCCCCGGCAATTGATTGTCAGGAGCACAAAAGGCAATAATCTTCCCACAAACTTATTGTTCAACACTTCTCTGTTTGTAATGAAATCGACATTGCCCCAAAAAGCAGAGATCGAAATAA
>JAHYJP010000214.1 GCA_019429055.1 Bacteroidales bacterium | reverse complement strand
GGTCCTGCAATGAGTTCTCCGCTATCAAGAAAATAGAATCCGGTCCAGAAAAAATAATCCATTTTGTGGTGAAGAACCGCCACAACCGTAGCCAGTTTGGATAATGTGTTGCCGGGTTTTTCCAGCAAGCTTTTCAACTGCTCATAGATGCGCTGGTAACGCCCGGCTTTTTGTTGGGTGTTCATAGGGTTAATTGTTTCTGTTTTTTACAAATTCCGGACGCTGAGCTCGTCGAAGCGTATAAATAAATATTTCATATTCAATGCTCGTTTCGACAGGCTCAACGACCATAAATCACTTTTGTGCTATTAACAAACATATCGACCCACTTGTTTGCTCAGGCCCTTTCCAGTTCTACGGTAAAATGCCGCATGATAGGTGCTTCGGAAACGATTTTAAAGCCCTTCGTAATTTTTTCACGTCTTTGCCAGATATTTCCCAGGGCTGCAGCAATATAATCCATGTGGTTGTTTGTGTATACCCGGCGGGGTATGGCCAGTCGAAGCAGCTCCAGCTTAGGATAACGGTTTTCTCTTGTCAGCGGGTTTCGATCGGCCAGCAAGGTACCGATCTCCACGCCTCTTACACCAGCTTCAATGTACAATTCAATGGCAAGGGTTTGTGCCTGGTACTCTTCCTTGGGAACATTGGGCAAAAACCTTTTAGCATCAACAAATACAGCATGACCACCGGTAGGCTCCTGGATGGGAATGCCAATACTGCGCAGTTTGTCGCCAAGGTAGGCTACCTGTCCGATGCGGGCTTCAAGGTAATCAAACTCAGTTCCTTCCATCAGCCCCTGTGCCATAGCGCCAAGATCACGACCGGCAAGGCCGCCATACGTAAGGTATCCTTCATACATAATATTAAAAACACTGGCTTTATCAAAAATGGCCTTATCCCGCAGAGCAATAAAACCACCAATGTTAACAATGGCATCTTTTTTACTGCTCATGGTAGCGCCATCCACATACGAAAACATTTCCTTCACAATTTCGCGTATGGTTTTGTTTTCATAGCCTTTTTCGCGGGTTTTGATGAAATAGGCATTTTCGGCAAAGCGTGCCGCATCAAAAACGTTCATGATCCCATACTTTTTGCAAAGTGCCGATACATCGCGGATGTTTTCCATACTAACCGGTTGCCCGCCTGAAGTATTGCAGGTAACGGTTATGATACAAAGAGGGATTCTTTCTTTGGGGTACTTTTGAAATACACCCTCGAGCTTTTCAAGGTCAATGTTTCCTTTGAACGGGTGAAATTCAGATGTATTACAGGCCTCATCGATAGTGCAATCAACAGCTCTTGCACGCCGGTATTCAATGTGACCTTTTGTTGTATCAAAATGTGAATTTCCAGGAACAACATCTCCTTTATTGATAAGAGCCGAGAACAACACATTTTCTGCAGCACGTCCCTGATGGGTGGGTAAAAAGTAGGGCATGCCCAGCAGATCATTTATGGTGTTCTTTAACTTGTGAAAAGATAACGACCCCGCGTAGCTTTCATCGCCCAGCATGATCTCCGACCATTGGTACTGGCTCATAGCTCCGGTACCTGAATCGGTAAGCAGGTCAACATAAACCCGGTCGCTGCGCAGGTTGAATAAGTTGTAACGGGCTTCTTTGATCCACTGTTCACGTTCTTCGCGACTACTTTTGAAAAGGGGTTCTACTACCTTTATTTTATAAGGTTCTGCATAGGGTAATTCCATAGCAATAATTATGTTTTGATTGAGAATTTGGGTGAAATGGAAAAAAAGGAAAAAATGCCCGCAGAGTTGCCGGGCAGGAAAGCTAAAATCAATAGGTATCGCGACGTTTGATGTTGCGATAAAGGTATTTGGGAATATTTGTATACAAAGAGTTCACTAAGATAAAATCTGTTTTTGTTCCACAGCAAATGTATAAAAAAAGATTTATTTGCCCTAAGGAATCTTTTTGAAGTGGGTGGGGGCAAAGTGGGCGGGCGCAGCCCGCCCACTTTGCCCCTTTTTCAACCCTTGTCCGGAGAACGGTCATTCCGCAGGTGCTGGATAAAGACATCCTTGATGGAGTGATCACAGTTGAAAAAGAAGAAGCTTTTGAGTTTGCCAGACAGGCAGCGCTTAAGGAAGGACTATTCATAGGAGTCTCTTCAGGAGCTTCCCTGGCGGCTGTTGGTAAAAAACTCAGTGAGATTCCCAAAGGGGCAAAGATTCTGACCTTCTGCTATGACACCGGCGAAAGATATCTTTCACTTGAGGGTTTATTTGATTAATTGGAGAAGGGTACGGGATTTCTGAGACATTTTTGCATCAGTTAATTCTATTGCTTTTTTGGTGGAGTTTATATCAAACATTCCTTACCTTTATAAAAAAAAGCCCATCATGTTTTCAGCAGTAATTACCGGAGGCACACAGGGTATTGGCAAAGCCATCAGCCTTAAGTTGATCAGTGAAGGAGTATTTGTTTTCATACTTGATAATGACCAGGAGGCCATCAGAGATTTCGAACAGGAAATTCCCGATGCTAAAATGTACAATGTCGTTTTGTGCGATGTGGCCAATAAACATCAGCTACACCGCACCCTTGAAAGCATTCTCAGGCAAAAGCCGGCAATGAAGTACCTGATTAATAATGCCGCCATTTCAGAATTTAAACCCATTGCAGAGCTTGAGCCGGATGAATGGGATCATGTTATGGCGGTAAATCTTACATCTTATTTTCTCACATCGAAATATCTTGCGGGTAGCCTCAAGGCATCCAATGGATCCATTGTTAACCTTTGCAGTACCCGGGCATTCATGTCAGAACCCAATACAGAAGCCTATTCTGCCAGCAAAGGTGGCGTTTTTGCACTGACACATGCACTTGCTATGAGCCTGCAACCCGATGTGCGCGTAAATGCCATCAGCCCCGGCTGGATCGATGTTTCCTCCTGGCAGAAAAAAAGCAGGCGAAAAACCCCGGTCTGGGCCGAAAAACACCACCTGCAGCATCCCGTTGGCCGGATAGGTAAACCCGAAGACGTGGCGGAGCTTTGCTGGTTCCTGCTTTCAGACAAATCAGGCTTTATTACCGGACAAAACTTTACAGTTGACGGGGGGATGACGCGGAAGATGATTTATCAGGAGGAATAAAAAAAAGGCTGCCCGACGTCTCAGGCAGCCTTTTTTATCTGTTTTTTTATCAGCAAAAGAATACAAGTGACAGTATCACATATACCTTCTGATCGTTGAGCAGTTCTGTAAACCCACTATGTCACTTGTCGAAATAACTGCTCAACGATCAGTTACAGGCACGCTTCAACAAGTTCACCTTCCTGCTTACAACTGGTTTTGAGACAGAATATTTTTTGTTCTTATAATATCTTTTTAGATAAAAATCCATAATATTGTATTACTCCTGATGTTAAGGAAATCACAAAAAAACTTATTTTGGGCAAAAAAATATTATATTTGTATAATAATAATCCTGTTTTATGGGTTTTATTTTACTAAACTGATTTATTAGCCGGAATTTCAATTATTTCTTACTTTTACATTTAAAGCACATTTTATAAGATTTCGCAAATGCAACACCTAGGGGTAATCAAAATATTACTTACAATAATTTTCTGTCTCGCAACTGCCAGCATGCTGAAAAGCCAAAATGAGCAACAATTGACGGTACCAGCAACTTCACAATTATATTCTCATTTAGGATCATCGCTGGTTTCTTCACCCGATAGTTCTGACCCGTATGTTGTAAAAATCGGAAGTGAAAACACTCATTCAGAAGTGCCTTTTGGGTTTATGTGGAAGTACAGCCTGTCGCAGATCATTTATCCTTCAAACGAAATAAATGTAACAAGAGGAGTATTAACCGGCCTTCAGTTTGAAACCCTTATCAATACAACCATCAATAATAACAAAATCACAATCTGGATAGGAGAAGTACAGCGACAGAATTTATTACCGGGCTGGACAGATATTTCAGTTTTGCAGAAAGTATTTGAGGGAAATGTTGATTTTCCGGCAGGAACAAAAAAATTGTTTATAACTTTTGACAAAAATTATCAATACAATGGGGGTAATCTTCTGATTCATGTGCATAAAAGTGCCGATGCCCTGGCGGGCAACAATTTTTTTATAGCCAGTGAAGCACAGGAGAGCTCAAGGGTGTTGATTGTTCAGCGTGACAATATTCCTTACCAGATGTTCGAGAGAGATGAAATCGGAGTATCCATGAGAACCATACCCAATCTTACCCTGTTTTTTTCTCCCGAAGGTCTTGTGTCGGAACGTGAGCTTAAACAGGAACCATTTCCTGTAGCCGGAATTGCAAGAATATCACCACCGGGGGTTACTACAGTAAAAACAACAGCCGCTGAAAGAAGGCAACCCACTGTAACACCGGCCGACAGAGTATCTGCCGAAAGAACATCTGGGCGCTCTCTACGCAGCAGTGCAAGGGAGCAACGAAACCTGTTGTCGCTGGGAACGGATGCTTCTCTTACACTTTATGATGGCGATTATTTGTACCCGGTTATACTGCCAGGGTTTGAAATCTCAGTGGGTTATCTTCAAAACCGGGCATTGTCTTTTGGATGGAACGTGGGAATTGGAAGGGCCGAATCGACGGAGTTGTTTTATGCCAACTTTGCCTATACCGGCCTCGATCTGAGATACCGGCTCAATAACAGGAGTACTATGGGAAGTCCGTTTGCCGATGTTGGGGGTGGTATTTTGTACCATACCCAGGGAACCCGAATTGAAAGTGAACGGAGTTTCGATACCAATCTTATGTTTTTTCTGAATTTCTCACTGGGTTATGAATGGTTGTTGAACAGAAACAGCACCATTCATCTCTCCATGAGCAACCGGCAATTGTTGAGTGATGATATTGACGGGTTGGTTTATGGAAAGTATAATGACCGTATTTGGTCGATCGATCTGGGTTTCAGGTATTACCTGGGCAACAACGGAAACAGAAGATAAAATTTACCGTATAATTTTTTAAACGAATTACTTAAGAATATCAAATTCATCAGCTGTGAAACCAATTAATCTCATACGAATAATACCATTGATCTTCATTCCTTTTTTTCTCACCTTTTGCACCGAGGATAAACTGGGCACAAGACAGAAGGGGATGATCAATGGCCGGGTTATTGATGAAAGGGATCAAATACCTTTGGTGGATGCAAGGATTATTATCAGTCCTTCCAATGATACCCTTAGGACAGATTTTATGGGGTATTTTGAAAAGGGAGAACTTGACCCCGGCGAATACAATGTAAGTGCAGTGCGTGCGGGTTACATAAAAAAAAGTGAAAATGTACTGGTTTCTCCGGATGTAACATCTTCAGTAATTATTTATCTTCTCCGATCAGGACAGGGTGGCTTTGAGTTTACGGATAGTATTTTGCCCGGTCAAAACCAGGATGATGTTTCCTTAAATCCTGTTTTAAGCTGGGAATTAGGGTACTATCCACAAACCGTTTCATATACACTCGAAGTTTTTGAATCCGGCTCTCAACAAGCTTTCCGAAGACTTGAAAATTTAACTGATACTTTTGCGGTTGTTACCGGGCTTAAATTCAGCACGGATTATCAATGGAGGGTAACGGCTCAAACCCAGTTTGAAACGGTTATCAGTGATCTGCATGATTTTTCAACGATGGCTTTTCCGGAGAATCCGGTGATTTACGCCAAACGCGTCGAAGGGATTTCCCAGATCTT
>JAHYJP010000014.1 GCA_019429055.1 Bacteroidales bacterium | reverse complement strand
TGTTTAACAGCCTGAATATCTGTATTTTTAGCAAAATATCCAAAGAAAAATACAAGTAGATTCAAACAAGTTATCAACAATAAGCCATTGCAGATCAATTAATTAAAAGTTTTCTTGCAAGCACTAATTAACATCGGTTTCGTAAAAATTAGCGTGCAGCCCGAAATCATTCTTCACACCGCATACAAAACACATCTTTGAGATTTGCTGTTTTTTCAGGATTTTATGTTTCATTGAAATCAATTGTCTGACAAAAATAGATGATTCGGATGAAATGCCGGTGTATATTGGAAAACCCGGAGGCATGACCATTTGACGCCGGACAGGATTGAAAACCCGATGCCGGAGGTAATCACTTGATAACCATTGAGCCTTTAAAAGAACCATGAAAAGAAATCAGATACCTGGGAGATTAGCCTTTATTAGTGGAAGTTACTTATTTTTGATTCCTATCTTTTTTGGATCTTGTCTGCTATCCCGAATTGTTATAAGTTCAATTGTACCTTCTCTTATTTCATAGAATACTCCATAATCTCCATGAATTAAGATCCTAACATTTTTAACGTCAGATTTGAAGCCGAGTCTGGGATGGTTCTCTAAAAGTCTTATTGAAGCACGAAGGGAAGCATTTAACTTAATACTATATGTTTTTGACCCATTTCGTTTAAAATAATAATCCAGAATGCTGAATAAATCTCTCTTAGCTCTTGGAGACCAGATTATTCTTCGCTTAACCATTTATCTATCTCCATTTCAACCTGTTCATTAGTAAAGTATTCTCCTTTGGCTATCTGGGCCCTACCCTCCTCAATGCTTTTACGTTGTTCAGGAGTTGTTTTATAAATTGTTGATCTTGACTTGGTCTCAATAATAGTCTTAATCGCAGCTAAAAATGACTTATCGTTTATCCCTGCAATACGATGAATCAGGATATTTTTTAACTCTACCGTTGTCATAATCATACTACTTTATGCAAAGATACAAAATTATCGCCCCTCTGCTTATAGTGTTCCTGGTGTTTTTGTAATTTTCGCCAAGGTTCTCCTTCAAATATTTGCCCTCGGCTGAAACAGGGATCTCTCCGTTTGGGAGCACAATTTCTCCGGTATCCTCAAAAGAACGACTCCCGTCACTTGTAACACGCCCTACAACTTTCAACTCCTGTCCGAGTGGTACAGGTACCTGATTCCTAAGCTTACGGTCAAACATTCAGAATAATAATATATCCTCCTTTACAAAAACAAACAGAGAACGGGACAAGGGTGGATTTTAAAACGTTTTACCCTACAGGATCTGATATAGAGAAACTTGTGGAAATGGGTTTTGAACGTTGTTTCTTAGTGTATGTCAGGTCTTATCAGTGACCTTCTTTTGAATTGGTCAGAGAAGGACGGATTTTAAATATTATCAATCAGAGCTTAATCATTGAGTGCTACATACAGTATCCAGGCCAATGTAATAGCAAAAGATTTTTTTTCTGAAAACAGTCAAAAAGCAATCAGGCGTAAACGAAGCCTAATCTTTTCCCAAACTCCCCTGCAATAAAATGAATCGTACATTAGATGGTTCAAAGAAAGCTATGGCTTACAAAGCAAGACTGCCGCCCTTCGCCTAGGCTTCGGTCAGCAAAGCACGACTGCACGACAATTCCTGCCAGGTTCTAACAGAAACTTGACTTTGATCTGAACAAAGTGTAAATTTGATAGTAAAATAAATAACTCAGGAATGTCAAGCCTGATTGAAGGATATAACTACGACATCTTCATCAGCTACTGCCAGAAAGATAACAAGCACGACGGCTGGGTGACTGAGTTTGTGGATAACCTGAAAGGGGAACTCGAATCCACCTTCAAGGAAGAAATCAGTGTATATTTTGACATCAATCCTCATGACGGACTTCTGGAAACTCATGACGTGGATGAATCGCTGAAAGAGAAACTCAAATGCTTGGTCTTTATTCCGATTATATCCCGTACATACTGCGATCAGAGATCATTTGCCTGGGAGCATGAGTTTATAGCATTTGTTGAACAGGCTTCAAAGGACCAGTTCGGGCTGAAGGTGAAACTTCCCAACGGGAATGTTGCAGGCAGGGTATTGCCGGTACGTATTTATGACCTTGATGACAATGATGTCAGACTGTATGAATCAGTTCTTGATACAGTGCTTCGCGGGATTGAGTTTATTTACAGGGAACCCGGAGTTAACAGGCCCCTTAAGCCTGATGATGATGAAAAGATAAACCTGAACAGAACAAAATACAGGAACCAGATTAATAAAACAGCCAATGCTGTCAGAGATGTAATTACAGCTTTGGAGCATTATGATCATGAACCTGTGACAGTTGCAAAGGATATATTTAAACCGGCTTCAATTCCTTCTGAAACAGGCAAAACAAAAATTGTTACGGGTTCATTAATATTACTGGCATTAATTGTACTCGGCTTTTTTCTTCTTCCAAAACTGCTTAAGTCAGAAGGAGAACCTGAAAAAACGATCGCAGTACTGCTTTTCCAGAATTACAGCGGAGATCCCTCCCAGGAATATATGTGCAATGGCCTGACAAATGAGATAATCGGACATTTGTATAAAATAAAGTCCTTCGACAGGGTGGTCCCGATAGATTATGTATTGCCGTACAGGGGAACAGATAAAAAGCCATCGAGGATTGCCGATGAACTGAAAGTGAATTATATTCTTTCAGGAAATTTCAATACAACCCGAGATACTGTCAGGATAACAGCTCATTTGATTGATCCAAGGAAAGATAAGATATTATGGCAAAACGGATTTGATCAACCATATAAGAGAATAATAACAATACCGGCAGATATAGCCACCCAGATAGCAGATTGTCTGAAAACAAATCTGACTGCCCTCGAAAAGCAGAACATTGAAAGAATACCTACTACGAATCTGGAAGCATACCAGCTTATACAACAAACAAAAAATCAATTTAATACAAGAACCTACGAGTCATTAAATCAATTATATGATTTAAGCCTGAAAGCCATCGATTTAGATCCTGGTTATGCAGATGCATACGCAGGGGCAGGGAGTATGCTTATATTAACAGGAACCACGTTTCAACATACTGCGATGCAAACAGTTATAGAGGATGCACTAAAATTATGGCGTAAAGCTCTTGAATTAGATCAGAATAATGCAAGTGCCCATTGCGGACTGGCATTGTATAATGATTGGATAATATGGGATTATATCAGGGCCGAAGAGGAATTTTTGAAAGCTATTGAACTTTCTCCCAATAATCAATCATTCATGAAAGGATATAGTGAGTTCCTTCAAAAAAGAAACAGGCTTGAAGATGCCCGGGCATATAAAGTAAAAGCTGAAGATGATCCGATAAGAATAGATATATTATCCCTGGTTTTATCAGGCGAAAAGGATGAAGCACATAAGTACCTGAATACTTATCTTCAATCAAAGAAAATTTTTGCAGGAGAGTACTTTATATGGCTCGAAGACTACGAAGCCGCAAAATCAATTTGTGAAGCTGCATTACAAAAGAAAAGTCAATCTATGCTGGCACCAAGATATCAGGCTTGTCTGGCACTGGCATATTATAAAACCAACGATCATCACAAAGCTCAGATGATTATTGATCAGTTAATCGAAAAAAGTGATATTTCATTAGCCGGAAGTCCGGAATTCTATACAGGATGGTATTACAGCGGGATCGGGAAGATTGATTCTGCCTTTTACTGGCTTGAGAAGGCATATAAGAACCGTTGTCCGGAGATACCCTGGCTCAAGGTTGATCCCGGGTTTAAGAATATCAGAAGTGATGATCGTTATTGGGATCTTTATGAAAGGGCAGGACATAAGGCATATGATGATTACAGGGCAGGGCTGAAACGACGAAAATCAAACCGTTAGCTACCGGAATCAGGTCAGTCGTTCTACTGCCAGCATAAAGATGTTGGGAATTGGAGAAAGCGGGAATCCTATAAATGTAAATGGCAGAGCCACATGATAATGATAGAAAATGCAAAGAGATTTATTAACAAAATGTCTAACTGATAGCGGTTTCCGGTACCAAAATTGCCCAGGCAGGTGCTACCGGCGGGCAGGTTCTGAAATGGAACGGAACTATCCGGAGGCCTGCCCCCGGACGCAACAGATGCAGGCCTTACACTTCCTTATTCAGGTAGTGGAAATGTGGTATACAACGCCGTATTCATCATTGAGGATGTCGTTCAGGCCTTACCTGGTTTCAGGAAACGAAAATACCCTAAACCTAAGACGAAAAAGAGCCAGAGTGCTACATTGATCCATCCCAGGGCATTAAGGTTGCCAGACAATTGACCAGTAAGTGCTACAACAAAACCAATAATGTCGGCAATAAACAATGCGAGCGTAATCCCTTTAAGTGTGTTCCAGTCTGCATCTTTGCATAACCAGAGAATAAGACCGATTCCCAAAAAGGCTGCTCCAAAAAACCTCGTCATGATTAATCCATCAGGATCAAGTGACATTTCATAAATTGATCCGGTCAAAGCAGGTAATACGACAAATCCAATGCCGAAAACGATACAGACAATGGATTTAATGATCAGGAAAGTGCTGAGTTTCATAATATGACCTCCCATTTTAAGTTTATAAAAAAAAATGCAATCCAAGATATGCCTTTAAATATTGAAAGTCAAGTAAATTGATGAGAATATTGAATTCGGCTCCGATAATGGTAATAATCAGCCAGATAAAAATAACCATACAAATCCAGTATCAACTCTTTTTCTTTCCAGATGTACTATTAATACGTTGTCCGGCATCAATTTCAATAAACTGACCATGTTTATAAATTACATGGCGTCCCGGCATATCTTAAAAATAATTTTGTATCTCCTTTTTATTTAGTGTCTGAAAGAAAACGCATCTTTTTTTAAAATATTCATATGTATGACTTCATTAGCCAGGGATGGTTCCATTTAAGACCTTCTCAAATTGATATCTTTCTCCTGATTACCAATTTTTCATAGCAGATTTCTAAAATTATGTACATAATTTTTGCTCAACAGGCATACCAATCCCATTTAAAATGTGTCTTATTATAATGTTTTAAGCGACCCCTATGCCGCTATATTATACTCTTTATCAAATGATTGCAAGTATTGGCGTTGAATCGCGATCAACTCTTGTCCAATACGTCGCAGATTATATGCTCCGACAGACAGTCCGGTATATCTTTTAAAATTCGGATAACCTCTGTCAGGACACCGATCCAGTCCCCTGCATTCCAATTCATTGATGTTTGATTCTACTGCGCTATGTTTATTTCTAAACCGTTTAAAATACCGTTGGTTTTCTTCAGCCATTTCCTGCTTATTGCACTTTCCCTTTTTGGGCATGATTACTTTCCCGACATGCTTTTCTAATAAGGCCTTATTTTCCTTGTGCCAGAAGCCTTTATCAAAACTCCAACTCTTTATAGTGTAAAAGGAGGTAAGGCCCTCTACCAATGGTTTTACAATCTCGGAATCGGATTGGTGATCCATTATCCGGTAGTCCACTATCAGGTGGTACTGATCTGTAGTGATGGCCAGTTTCTTTCCAAGTTCCACATTTGGATACAATTTCCCTTTGGTGATCCATTCGGTATATTCCTCGAAAATGGAAAACAATTTTTCATCATGAGGGATTTCTTCTCTTTTTATTATTCTGCGTTCAAGTAAGTCAATATGTTTATCCAATAATCCTATAAACCGTTCTAATTCAAGCATAATCAGCATATCTGTGAAGTCAGCTGTTGGTAATATTTCTTTTGATCTTTCAAGTTTGTCCAGCAATGCTCTTGCTTTCGACAGATAACTGCGCACGGCATGTTTTATCCGTTGTTCTTTGCCTTTGCCTCCCGAAGATGATGTTTTGCCCACACTCCTCATCATATTCTTCATCTCGTTATGCCAGTTGCGTATTTTCCTCCACCCGGGAACCTCTGGATACTTCACCAAAAACTTACCAACCATGTCAAGACATTTGCGGGCACTGTCCCAAAGAAGGTTGTAATCAGTCGGAAAATGCACATTGCTTTCCACTACAAAACTATCGGTCTTTAAGCACAAGGCTGCCGTCTCTTTTTTTTTAAACACCTCATGACCAAACTCAACAATAACCTGGTTCAACTCCTTTACTGTTGCATCATCAAGAAGAGATACATTATCGATAATATTTTGGTATTCAAATATATATTTCTCGTAACCAAATCCGCTCTCAATGCCCATAATTTGACGGATAAGAGTGTCATAATCAGCAATATGGTACAATTCATCATAGCTGATATTTTGACAAAGACGCACCTGCGACAGAACAAATACCTGCCACAGATCCATACCAGGACGCCCGGTGCGCTTCTTCCCTTTTGTAATTTTTGCTTCCAGTATTTCAAATACTTTTTCGTTCCACTCAGGAGTAATGAAAATTTCTTTCAGAGCTGCACATAATTCCGGAAGGGCACCACTTCTTTTTTTTGTTGGAATTTCTGTTTCGTTGATGGGCAACCTTCCAAGTGTCATCTGTTGTTCGAATCTTTTTCTCATATTTGAATCTTGTTTGCTGTTCTACCTGAAATATTCGAATCTCATTTGTTTAACAGCCTGAATATCTGTATTTTTAGCAAAATATCCAAAGAAAAATACAAGTAGATTCAAACAAGTTATCAACAATAAGCCATTGCAGATCAATTAATTAAAAGTTTTCTTGCAAGCACTAACTAATATGGCACTCCCTCCGCCCTCTGATTTTTAAAGGCCTTTATATACCAGATAAACTCATCAATAAACCTTGATGCTGATGGTTCAATCCTTGGATTAACAGGAACGAGATTTTCATCAAACAGACTGCCGATCTGAGGGAAGGGGAGCATGGATGATATTGAAGGCATGCCAAGTTCGCCGACTATAACTCTGAGGTGGACTGCAGCTCTAACTCCTCCGAATATTCCGGTCGAATATGAGGCTATTCCTGGCAGTCGCTTCTTACGGATCCGTAAATTAAACTGATTGTTAGTTCCATATTTGTTTTTTGCATATTTGTCGGCAATACCACAAAACCTGACAATTCTATTCCATATTGTTACTAATCTTCATATATTTCAGAATCGGGGTAGAAAGCAAACCATGCAAATGCAAAATGATTCCCGTGTCGCAGGGTACGCAGCTTCCTGTCTTTAAAATAGCCCTCAGTACATTTGCCCGTAATGGTCCAGGTCGATTCTGTATCAGTATCCTTAAACTCATTATTAACCTTTCTGAATATCAGGGTTTTATTGTCAACACGAGGATCAAAAGCTGTTGACGAACCAACATTTTTTGAGGATGCTATATTATTTTCATCAAGTACCGATACAGTTTTTTCAGTGTAGAAAATCACAATTGGTTCGCCCTGAAAGCTGTCATTAATAACCTGTTTGTCACTGACAATTGAGAGTGGATATATTTTATACTTCCCGTTTATATTGATATCTATTACCCGTTCCATTGCGGGGAGCCTTGTATCTACTTTTCCCTCAAACAGACGTGGCTGACTGATTCCCTTGTCATCATATCCGGTATACGGATTTGTGCCATATTCCCTGGTATGGCCTGTCTCGGTGGAGAGCATCAGGCCTTCCGGCCAGGCTTCAAAAAACTCGCTTACCGATATAATCTGAGAGTTAATAAAACTAAGCTCGGCGCCTGCAAGTTTTCCGACAAGCGCTTCACCCATCAGTTGTTGCCACCAGCTCTCTGTCTGACGATCCCACATTACCAGGTCACTCTTTCTCAGCATTCCTGAAACACCAAAATCAAGCAGATAGGTTTTTCCCTCAAATGTCAGCCTCCGGTCGAATACAATTCCTGCATTGCACAGGGGACAATAGGTAACCAGAATTGGCAATTCACCGAGATTATCATTAACAATTTCGTGGTACATCAACACACTTAAAGGGTATGCTTTTGCCGATCCGTTCTTTTCAATTGCTATAACCGGCTCATGTTCAAAATAGAACTTCACAGCTTTGGTTCTTTCCAGGAACTTTGGTGAATCGATCGGAGGGATCTCGTCCGGCTTCAACAATACTGTAAACTCATTAAGGGGGACTGAATGTATTGATGTATCTGTTCTCCATCTGAGTTCCAGGTTATACGGATTATTCTGTGATTTCATCGGCAATCCAATAAATGACAGAATAACAACTAAAGCCAATATGTATTTATTCATCATTATGTTATGTTTTTAATAATCCAAAATGAATTGGTTAACCCAGTCAGTTGCCGGTTTTTCTCTGATGTTATCAGGAGTGTCAAACTGCTCAATCCTGCCTTTATTCATAATGGCAACCCTGGTTCCAAGAGTGAAAGCCTCTTTCAGATCGTGGGTAACCATCACAAAAGTAGCTCCGGTTTTATTGTGAATTTTTTGTAACCCGATCTGGATTTTTCTGCGAGTGACATTGTCTAGCGCTCCGAGAGGTTCATCCAGAAGCATTATCTGAGGCTTCATCGCGAGTGCGCGTGCTACGCCAACGCGTTGCTGCTGTCCTCCGCTCAGGCTTCCCGGAAACTCGTCCAGCTGGGAAACAGCAATTTCAACCAGGTCAGCGAGCTCATGTGCTCTCTTTTCCTGAATATCTTCATCAATGCCTGAAATACTCATTACGAACTGCATATTCTGTTTTACCGACAAATGAGGAAACAGACCGGCATTCTGGATAACATATCCAATGCTGCGTCTCAGTTGAACTTTATCCCACTCATGCATATGTCTGTTCATCACGAGAATATTTCCCGAGTCAAAATCAGCCAATCCGTTTATCAGTCGAAGCAAAGTAGTCTTACCACAGCCACTTGGACCAATAATTGTCAGGAATTCTCCCTTTGCAATTGACAATGATACATTATCTACAGCAAGTTTATTCTCCCCATAGGTCTTTGAAACTCCTGCTATTTTGATTACAGTTTCCACCATAGTTTGTAAAATGTCACTTTATGAGGCCCTTTGATTTCAGGAAATCTGCAGCAACTCTCTCCGGTGATTTCTTATTTATCTCCACCTCGTAGTTGAGCATCAGCATTGTATTATCATCAATCGTATTTCCCAGTTTTGCAAGTAGTGATTTCAGCTCCGGGTATTTATTGAGTGTTTCATTCCGCGCAACAATACCGGCCTGGTAGGCAGGAAAATAATTCTTGTCATCCCTGAGAGTCCTGAGGTTCATCTGCCTTATCCGCGAATCTGTTGAAAATGCATTTATGACATCCACAGTCTTGTTTTCAAGGGCATTGAACTTCAGATTTATATCAATTTCCACTACTCGTCTGAATTCCAGTGAATATGATTCGGATAATCCGGGATATCCATCCTCCCTTTCAAAAAAATCAAATTCAGCCCCAAAGGTAAACCGGTTACTCACCCGGGCAATATCAGAAATGGATGTTAAACCCTCCGCCAATGCTGTTGCTTCAGGCAAAGCAAGTGTAAAAGTATTGTTGAATCCAAATCTTGTTACCCAGCTAAGCTGATATTCGTTATTATAAATATCTGACAGTTTATCAAACAGAGTATCGGGATTGGTTATCTTTTTGTTTTTTAGTACGAATAACCATGCAGTCCCCGTATATTCAGGATAAATATCAATCTCACCAGATAGCATTGCAGGGTGGATATTGGAGGTTCCGCCTCCGATGCCAAATGTACGTTTTACAGGAATAGAGGTCCTTTCCTCGATTAGCCTGGCAATAATTTCCCCGAGTATATATTGTTCTGCTGTGGGTTTTGATGCAACTACAATTTCCGAAGACCTTTCTGCCCTGGTTGCCCGACTGTTATAAATGAAAAGTAATAAAGGAATGAGAATGAAAAACAGAGCAGCAAAAGATGTAAATAACTTGTTCCTTCGTGAGTGTAACTTCCTGCTTCTGACTCTTTTTTCGAAAAACCCTATTATCATGTCTGTAACCAGTGCCAGTAATGCTACTGAAATTGAGCCGGCCAGGATAAGTGATGAATTATTGGTGTTGATACCCCTGTAAATTGCCTGGCCCAGCCCCCCGGCTCCAATGAATGACGCAAGTCCCGCAAGGGCTATGGTCATAACAACCATTGTACGGAAACCGCTCAGGATTGTCGGGAATGCCAGCGGCCATCTTATCCTGAAAAATATCTGTGAAGGTGTTGCTCCCATTCCTTTCGCGGCATCAATATACATTGTATCAACCTCACTCAGTCCTGTATATGTGTTTCTTATCATGGGAAGGAGGCCATAGATAACCAGGACGACCAGTGCATTTACGAAACCAATGCCCACTAAAGGAATGAAAAGCCCGAACATGGCAATTGAAGGTATGGTGTAAAGAAAATTTACCGCACCAAGAATGATCTGTCTAATCCCCTTATACCTGAGGATCAGAATACCAGTTGCAATTCCTATTACCATAGTAATGAAAATGGCAGTCAGGGAGAGAACAAAATGCTGAATAAGAAGCTCATACAGATACTCTCTTCTCTGATAAACAGTGATGAAAAAGTCAATTGCAGAATCCGGATTTGTCCCGTTCATTTTACACGGCAGTAAATTAATCTAATTATTTTCTGATCCATAAGGAATCGGCAAACCAGCCTTCATTGTCGGTGAAATGTTTTATTACTTTGAATCCATGGTTAAATGCAAGTCTTTCTATTGTGGCCAGGTCAAATTTCCGGGAGAGCTCCATAAGAACCGGTTCCCACCTGGAGAAAGAAATTTTTTCCCCCGATGTTCCGATCTCAATGATCTGGTCCCTGTTTGATACAAGATAGCTCCTGACATATCCGCTTAGCGGATTATATGCTGTGTGATGTTCGAACATTGAAAGGTTAAAATCTGTCCCGATCTCCCTGTTCAGCCTGGCAAGATAATTAAGATTGAACCTTTTGGTAATTCCGTGAGGATCATCATAAGCATTCATAATAATTTCAGGTGATTTTTTAAGATCAAACCCGATCAGCACTTTGTCCCCTTTTCTGCAAAACTCCGACAGTTTGGTCAGAAACAGATCAGTTTCATCTAAAGTGAAGTTACCGATATTGCTGCCGAGGAACATTATCACCTTATTTGAATTGCGGTACTCTGTTCCATATTCCGACAAATTGAAAAAATCACCTGTTAAAGGTTCAAGATTCAGGGACGGCAGTTCATTACCAAGTAAGATATCCAGTTCCTGGTTTGCCTTTGCACTTATATCAACCGGAATGAATTTAAAAGAAATGTTTCTGTCAAGAATGGATTTCAATAGAATTTTCGTCTTTGAACCATCCCCTGAACCAAGTTCAATAAGATCGAAATGTTGGTTTCCTGATAACAGGCAGTCCGTTATTACCTCATTTTGCTGACTGAATATCTCCAGCTCCTTTCTGGTAAGGTAATATTCCGGCATTTTGGATATCTCCTGGAATATAGTACTCCCGATATCATCGTAGAAGTATTTTGAGAAGAGGTATTTAGGGTTTGATGAAAGGCCTTTAATTGTATCGGCCTCAAGACTTTCAACTCCCGTAAGGTCAGAAATCATATATCCGTTTCTTCTTGTCATCGCTTTAATTTGATAGTTTATTTTACAGGTACTCCGGTTTCTGTAGGATTTAAAGGATCTTTACTCCATTCAAACCATCCTCCGTCATAAACAGATACACGCGGCCAGCCCATGAGCCATGCATTAAACCATGCTTCACTGCCACGCCATCCGGTACCGCAATAAAATGCAAGGTGTTTATGGGGAGTTATGCCATTTTTTATCCATATTTCTGCTATCTCATTGTACTCCCTTGTAGTGAGATCGAGATTACGGTAGTTCTCCATGTGGTATGCATCACTGCCACAGTCGGCAAAAACAGCACCCGGAATACGACCTTTTGGTACGATGTAGTTGTAACCGCTCACCTCACCGGTATACTCCGGCCGGCTGCGAACACATACCAGTTCAGCATCTGCTGATCTTATTATCTCCTTTGCTTCAGGCGTATCAACTGCGAGTTCAGGTTTTTGAGGAATTTCTGATCCGAAATCTTCAACCGGCTGTTTCTTCTCATCCGAATATGAAATATCAAATCCGGCATCCAGCCAGGACTGGAATCCTCCATTCAGTATCCTTATATCCTTAACTCCGGCATACATCATAATAAATGCACATCTTATAGCTCCTATATCTCCTGCGGCGCTTCCGGGGAAAGGATCATTATTGTCAGGATGCATATACTTACCGTACAATACTACAGTTGTATCAGAAGTAATTCCATGATTCTCCAGAGCTGCCTTTAGTTCAGACGGAGACCTCCGGTTCCATGTTTCCGGAGCCTCAAGAGCAAGCGTATCGATGTCAATAGCTCCGGGTATATGCCCTGAAAGATATGCATCTCTGTTGCGATAATGTGCATGAAGAATTATATGCCTGTTATTGTCATATTCCTCCGGTTTTCTGCCACTTAAAAGATCATTTACCCAGTCGGGGTGAACCAGATAACGGAACCTGGGGAGGTGCTCAAGGGGGAGGGTATTATCTTTGGTCCACTCTGTAAGGAAACCTGTATAAATGTTAATATCTGAATATCCCGAATTCATAAATCTGTCAGAGGCTATTTCAGCATCTTCCCGGTTATATCCGTATATGATAATCTTGTTTTCCGGAAAGATTTCTTTTTTCCTCACAATTTCTATCCAGTCAATGTATTTAAACCATTTCAGTGGTATGCTTCCGGCTCCCGGAATATGGCCACCCCGGGGTTCTCCACCCAGTCTCCATCCATTATAAGCGTCACCCGGGCGAACATCTATAATGTGCGCAGAAGGATTTCTCATTAAAGAAACTACCTCCCTGGTACTAATTTCTGTGATTGGTTCAGTCATAATAAACAGTTAAACATTTAGCCTTTAATTACCTGAACACCTTTCCAGAAAGCGATTCTGCCCTTTATGCCATCGGCAAGAGGTCTGGGTTCGGGATAATACCATGCAGCATCCACATTGGTTTTTCCATCCACGTCGAGTGTGAAATAGGAGGCTGTGCCCTTCCAGTGGCAGACAGTATTAGTGTCGCTATCCTTTAGAAATTCTTTATTTACTGACTCAGCAGGGAAGTAAATATTCCCTTCAACATTAATTACATCATCACTTTCAGCGATGATTTTATTATTCCATATTGCTTTCATAACTTTATTTTTTAGTGTGATTTATCTGATCTGTCGTATACCAGGGACAAAACTGACACATTTAAAAAAATATTCATCGGATGTACCAATTTTCCGAAGCCAACGGTTTAGTCTTTGAGGCATTAATTAATTTATTTATTGATTATTTTTGCAGCTTTATCGTCCGGCAGCCAAAGCAGTTCCCCGTTTTTTGGATGAACGTGGGAAACTGGCAGATTTTCGCTTCTCTTTTTACTTTCGATGTTCATGCATGCCAATACAAGACCAAAACGGGAATATCCTATTTGTTGTTCCATGTTTATAATTCACAATAAATACCATCATCTGTAAGATTTTTACACGGATAATGCCATGTCATTTCTTTATCCTCAATAAGATCATCGGCGTTCTCAGGGCCCCATGTACCTGCAGGATAACCATAAAGTGGGATAGAGGCGTTTTTGCTCCATGCATTGATTACGGGCATCAGGAATCTCCACGACTCTAAAAGTTCTTCCGTTCCAGCGAAAAGAGTTGAGTCGCCTGTCATTGCATCGTGGATAAGTCTTTCATAAGCTGATGGTAAACTTGTTTTCGTCAGATCTGAGTAGTGAAAATCCATATTAACATTCCTTACTTCGAAACCTGTGCCCGGCATCTTCATTACCAGGCTGAGCATAATACCTTCGTCAGGTTGTATCCTGATTACAAGCTGATTGCATGATCGGCATTCATCCTGAACAGAAAACAGGAAATGGGGGGTTGGTTTGAAGTTTATCACTATCTCCATAACCCTGGCAGGCAACCTTTTTCCCGTTCGAATATAGAAAGGCACTCCTCCCCATCGCCAGTTATCAATATAAAACTTCAGGGCAGCGTATGTTTCTGTCGTGGAGTCAGACCTTACTCCATCTTCTTCCCTGTAACCGGGGTATTTCGCACCTTTAACAGAGGAAGCCGTATATTGGCCTCTGACTGCAACATGCTTTACCTCACTCTCATTTATAGGCCTCAATGACTGCAACACTTTCAGAGTCTCATTTCGTATAGCTTCAGGTTTTGTTGATGCAGGAGGCTCCATCGCGGTAATTGCGACAACCTGGAGAAGGTGGTTTTGGATCATATCGCGCAAAGCGCCTGAGTTGTCATAATATCCACCGCGCCTTTCAACACCAAGATCTTCTGCAGAGGTTACCTCAACATGATGAATATACCTGCTGTTCCAGAGCGGTTCAAAGATACCGTTCGAAAACCGGGTTACAAGAAGATTTTGCACGGTTTCTTTTCCCAGATAATGATCTATGCGGTAGATCTGATCTTCATTCCAGTACTTAATGAGAAGATTCTTAAGAGCAATAGCGGATTCAAGATCATATCCGAAAGGCTTTTCAATTATAACCCTCTTCCACCCTTCGTCCTGAACATTTAATCCCACTTCAGCAAGCCTGGTTGGTATTACACTGTATAAATCAGGAGGTGTTGAGAGATAAAATATGATGTTGTCAGGTAACGAATGCTCTTTCCGTATAGTGTCTGTCCTTTCTTTCAGTGCCCTGTAAGAATCGGTATCGTCATAATTAACAGGTGTATAGAACAGCTTCCCGACAAATTCGTCTATCCGCGATTGATTGCCTTTTTCATTGAATTGAATAAGAGATTCTTTCATTTTTTCCCGGAAAACGATATCTGAATATTGAGTTCGGGAAGCGCCTATAACCACAAAATCAGACGGCACGGTTCCCTGTGTGTAAAGTGAGTAGAGTGCGGGAATAAGCTTTCGCCTGGCAAGGTCGCCGGAAGCACCGAAAATTACGAAAATCAAACTATCATCTGTTTTCATTATTCGCTTGTTATATAATTAATACTTTAGTCACAAGTTATTTACCATTTAATCCGCCTTCGCGTAAAGCTTCGGCGGACGCGAAAAATAGGTATAATTCCTCGGTGCTTGCACCGTTCTTTGAGTCCAGAGCTTGCTCTGGGGTTCATGCCATTTGATTTTGACAACCTGTCTTTTGTCTATTTGTCATATTCTCTGTGCTGCCTGTCGATTCTTGTTTCTGATGAGACATTTCCATGTTTAATATTTTTGTCGTGCATTGTCCTTAACCCTGACACATTTTCTCTCCTTCCTTTCCAAAAAAGTTCAAAACTGATGAATGTGTACAATAAGAAGTATTCCGTAATAAGAATTACATTGCTCTCAGCAAATGCCTCTGACCTGTAGGTGAAATAGCTCAGAAAAACAAGAAAGGACCATAAAACGGGGTATCTGAACCTGGTAAACAAGGAGATTATTAGTATTGTTGAAATATACCACGGGTGAACGGTTGAAGTAAGAAGATAATAAACTGTCAGGGAAAAGAGCATCGTTTCAATTGCAATGAATGGATCTTCATTGTTCCTTGTAATGTATAAAGCAATCAGGAGCACCAGTGTTAAAAGGGCGAGAAGAGGGCCAAACAGGAACACAAGATCCCAGCCGCTGATCATCATTGCTGTCTGGCGAAAAAGGCTCAGGATACCGGAATTGAACTCAAAAGTATGAAAATATAATCCGACAGATCCGGCAAATCCTCCCAACCCCGATGATATAAGCAGCGGAATCAACAATAGGAAAAATGCAGAAAAGAACAGCAACAGGAATTTTATCTTTTCATTAGTATTATATTTTGAGATTATGGAAGGTATTATCAGTAATGTTATGAATTTAACAGAAACTGACAGGGCAAGAGCGGCTGAAGAAAGAACAGAGCAAAAATTGCTTCCAGAACAGAGATGAATTTTATCTTTGATGCCAAATATTTATTCCGTTTCAGGTGGTCCTCTTTTGACAGAATATTGAATTTAGGTGTTCTGTGAAAAGTGCTTTTCTTCCTGAGGCAAAGAATGCAACCGCGTAATAGCTCATTATAAACAGAGTTGTGAGCATGAATACCGATCCGATTGAAAAGACAATGTTGAATTCCGGATAATTGACCTGAACAAGGAAGACGGGATAACTCAGCGCCGCGATCAGAAATGTTAAAATAAAGACTGAGCTGTTAAGCATGTGGAAGAGAGCATTGACTTTCGTCAGGAAGGGCAGCCTGGCATTAAGCACCGAGGAAGAGTTTTTAATGAAATTCTGGGCTCCTCCTTTGATCCATCTGAACTGCTGGTTCTTAATCGCGTTAAATTCAACAGGAAGTTCTGCCGGAGTTACTACATCCTCCAGATACTTGATTTTCCATCCCCTGATCTGGGCCCTATAGCTCAGATCAAGATCTTCGACAAGAGTATCACCCTGCCAGTTACCTGCATCGATTATTGCATCCTTGCGCCAGACCCCGGCTGTTCCGTTAAAATTGATGAAATAGTCCTTGCTGTTTCGCCCTGCCTGTTCTATTGTGAAATGGACATCAAGTGCAAAAGCCTGAAGGCGGGAAAGAATTGAATAATCGCGGTTAATATGTCCCCACCTGGTCTGTACCGCTCCGATCCTGCTGTCTTCAAAATGGGGGAGGGTCTTTTTCAGAAAGTCAGGATCAGGAAGAAAATCAGCATCAAATATCGCTATAAAATCACCTCTTGCCGTTAATAATCCGTTCCTTAAGGCTCCGGCTTTATATTCATCCCTTTCAGTCCTTTGGATGTACCGGGTATTTATCTCTCTTTTATTCAGTTCAGCCAGCTTCGTTTGGACAATTTCCGATGTTTCATCAGTGGAATCATCAAGTACCTGGATCTCGAATTTGTCCGTTGGCCAGTCAATAGCTGAAACGCAGTCGAGCAGGCGGTTGGCAACATATACTTCATTGTATAAGGGCAATTGAATAGTCACAAATGGTGCGCTCTGCCCTGTTCCGGAAGAAATTGAACCGGATTTTCTTTTTTTTCTGTTTTTCAGATAGAGAACAGCCAGCTGAACCTGAAAAAGGCTGAAGATAAAAATGAGAGTTAAACACAGGAAATAGATTGTTATTACGGCAATTTTCATTTTAGAGGCTATAAGTATTTGAAAATTGTATAAATTATCTTGGTCCCTGCCATGATTGTGCCTTTTAAAGTTCCGGAAACCTTTGAGAAACCTATTCTCCTGCGGTAGTTAACAGCAACCTCGCAACATTTAAGTTTCCTTTTTACAGCCTTAACCTGCATCTCAACGGTCCAGCCGTAATTCATATCTTTCATTCCAATTTCAATAAGCCTGTCAAATCTGATTGCCCTGAAAGGGCCCAGATCAGTGAACCTGTGTCTGTATAAGATCCATATTAACCTTGTTGCCAGCCGGTTGCCAAAAATCTGCTGGGGTGTCATCGATCCTTTTTCGGCCAGCCCCAGTCTTCTGCTGCCAATTACCAGGTCACACCCCGACTCTATTATCGGTTTTATCAGGTCAGGCAACTGTTCAGGGTAGTCAGAATGATCAGCATCTATAAATACAATTATATCCGGAGGATTCTCCTTATTCATAAAGTACAATATGCCCTTAAGGCATGCTGCCCCGTAGCCTTTTTGTACCTCCCTTAATACTGTGACACCTGACTGTCGGGCTTTTTCTCCTGTATTGTCTGTAGAATTATTATCAACAACTACTATCTCGCCGGCATAGCCGGAAGGTATTTCCCTAAGAACTTCCGCAATGGCATTTTCCTCGTTAAATGCAGGGATTATGATACCAACGGATTTCTTCATACGATATCATTAAGATTACCTGTAAGAACAGGATTAATTTTAACTCTCTCCTTCACAGGACCATTTTCGAGTTTCAGCACTCCCCGGGGGCAGACGGCTGAGCAGATACCGCAGCCGACACAGGAAGCTCTCACAATGTTCTGACCCTTTTGAGCATAAGCCCTGACGTCAATCCCCATCTCACAATAGGCTGAACAGTTTCCGCATGAGATACACTGACCTCCGTTGGTTGTGATCCTGAATCTCGACCTGAAGCGCTGCACAATTCCCAGATATGCCGCCAGAGGACAGAAGAACCTGCACCAGACCCTGTTTCCCATTACAGGGTATAATACAGTTCCGGCAACACCTGCCAGAACCGCTCCAACGAGAAAACCGTATATTCCCTGAAGTATATTGGCAGGCATTCCAAAGATTCTGCTTCCAGGCAGGAAAAGTGATGCAATCGTTGCAGCTGTCATAACAGACGCAAAAACCAGTATTGAATAAATGGAAATCCTTTCAAACTTCCATGCTTTTAATGATTTGTCGGACAAATGTCTGAAGGGATCGCCTGCAGTTTCTGCAAGTCCGCCGCATCCGCAGACCCATGAACAATACCATCTCTTTCCGAAGAAATAGGTCAGGACAGGTACAGCAATAATAATCAGCATAATACCCCATCCGATCATAAAATAACCTATTGTACCTGCATTAATGTATTCACCAATCCGATAAGAGAAGAAAAATGAATAATCGAGCGGCCAGATATTTTTAAGATCCATGTATGGTTGATTGAGCACGGCAAGAATCTGGGGAATGGAAAAAGCAAATATTGTCTGAAAGAAAATGACCGAAACAGTTCTCCAGACCTGATACCTGTTATTTCGGTACCTTATGATGAACCGAATACCCAAAACCAGAATAAACACAGTATATAAAAACCCGTACATGAACCATCTGCCGGCAGGCTGTCCGGTAATCCTCATGCTGATGGGATCTGTAAGGGCAACCGGCTCGGTGATCCACGCAGGGAAAAAATAGAGACAGGTATAAAACAGAAGGAGATAGGCAGCCAGAGCATAACCGGCGAAACCTCTCCCGGTAGCCGGACGTACAAAAATCCCGTTGTTCCTGATGCCTGGCTTGTTATACTCTGTGTTACCTGCGAAAATCATTAATGCACCGGCTATCGTAAGGGTAAAAACCAGCAACGAGAACAACTCCTTTTTCCTTTCAGGGAATCCGGTCATGCCTGATTTTGAGATATTAAAAACAGTTTCCGGAACATTATATACCACAAGTTCAGATTTATTTTCCTGCCTGAATAATTTATTTGCTTTACGAATCGCGGTACCGGTTATTTTTATTATCTGTGGTTTTGAAAGGTCATCGGCAGGTAAAGGGCCGATCTCATTTATTAATACTGTAATCATTTCTTCATTCAATCCTGATAAAGCCAGTGTATCATTTGTGATTCTGTATCTCCCGGTAAAAAGGGTCAGATTGAAAAGAAAAAATCCGGCAAGAAATAAAAATTTGCCAGTATAACGTATGTGTTTGTCTGTCAATGTCATAATTTCAGATTATAGGTTCTGTAAGTTGGGTCTGGAATACAACTCCGGATCAAACAGAGCCATGTTGAGATTATTTAAAACAGCATCAACTGTGACATTTTCCGTTATCCACCGGTCGATCACATCGTGCCGCAATCTTAAACCCAGTGAATTAACACCTTTCAGTTGCCTGTTGTGTTTTAGAAAGTTCAACCTCAGGGCATAACCTTTCTTTTTATCCTTAAAGAAGAGTGTATCTTCATCATCCCCTGGAACTGCATTTACAATCCCGTATGTCTGATATTCAAGATCGAAGAATTTTGCCGAATTGAACCAGTTTCCCGGTCTGTACTGAATCCTTGTGCCCGCTATAGTCTCTGCAACAGTTTCCCCCATTATCCGCCCTGTGTACCAGACCTGTTCCAGGTTTCTTCTTCCGGTGGGTGGAGTTTTATGCTGGACGCAGTCGCCGATAGCGTAAACATCCGGTGCATTCGTTTCAAGGAAATTGTTTACAAGAACCCCCCGGTCAGTTTCAATACCGCTTCCCGTTAGAAACTCAATATTCGGACTGACACCGACAGTAAGACCGACAAACTGGCATTCGATTTTCTCATCATCTTTTGTAATCACCGAAGTAACTTCCCCGTCATTGTTACCAATAATTTCCCCGAGTTCGGTATTCAATCTCAGGTCGATATTATGGGACCTTATGATCCGGTTGATCATCTCTGATTCCTCTGAAGGTAATATTCTATTCCAGAAGCTCTCCTCCCTTACCAGAAATGTGACATTTATCTTCCTTGAGAGAAGCATTTCTGCCAGTTCTATTCCTATCAGACCCCCTCCGACAACTACTCCGTGTTTAATAAAAGAAGTCCTTTCTTCCAGCATATCAAGGTCCTGCTTACTGTACATCCCGTGGACACCTTTCATATCCTGACCGGGCCATCCGAATTTATTCGGTCTGGAGCCTGCGGCAGTTATTCCTGAAATACCGTTTCCGATTATTACAACATGCTTTGTCATAGTTCACTTATCAGGTTAACCATAAGTAATACCAAATCCGATTCAGCTGCTCCAGCAACTGCTATTATTTCACTTATATCCACCGGCCTAAGGTTGTCAGGGTCACATTCATCAGTAATAACCGAGACTGCTGCACACGGAAGACCCGCGTGAGCGGCTACTATCACTTCAGGGACAGTAGACATCCCCACGGCATCTGCTCCGATATTTTTCAGGAACCTGTATTCCGCCCTTGTTTCGAGGTTTGGTCCCTGTACGGCTGCATAGACTCCCCGGTTCAGGGTAATTTTCTCCCGTCTGGCAATCTCCACTAACCTTTTGTTAAGAATCTCCGAATACGGACAGCTCATGTCGGGGAATCTGGGCCCCATCGTCTCATCGTTGCGGCCACGCAGGGGATTTTCAGGCAGCAGGTTAATATGATCCTCTATAAGCATTAACGATCCTTTCCTGAAAGAAGTGTTGACAGCACCAGCCGCGTTTGAAAGAAGAAGGTATTTAATCCCGAGTTCTTTAATAACCCTGATCGGGAAGGTTATCTGTTCCATGGAGTAACCTTCATAATAATGCAGACGACCCTGCATAGCGATAACTCTCTTACCATTCAGCAATCCGGTTACAAGCCGGCCGCTATGGAACTCGACCGTGGATTGCTCGAAATGAGGAATCTGATCATACCCTATCTCATTCTCAATTTCCAGGTTGTTTATAAGCCTGCCAAGCCCTGTGCCAAGTACAATAGCTGTCTCCGCGGAAGAGAATCCCTTTGATTTAAGGAACTCTGCACTGTTTTTTATCCTGTTTTTGAGCATTTAATTCAGTTCTAAGATTATTATGCCGGATTAACTTTCAGATATATTCATACTTGTTTAATTCATCACAAAATCAGTCAGGGATCTCGTAAAAGGATATCTTTCAATTCAGGATATTTCATTGCATCCTCTTTATTATCAATATCACATAAAACCGGGAGAAGGCTGAAAGAAAATCCCTGTTTCCTCAACCTGTCGGTAGTCTGACTAAAAACTTCAGAGGTTCCCCAGCTTATACCCGAGAATACCTGCTGATCCAAAACCCTGAGACCGATAAGATAATAGCCGCCATCCCCGGCAGGACCTATCACACAATCATGATCATTCAGCAAGGAGAATCCCTGTTTTATAATTTCAGGCGTAAGATCAGGGATGTCGGTGCCAATAAGTATTATTTGCCTGTAACCTTTATTGAATGCCGGAAGGAAAGAGTTATACATCCTCTCACCAAGATCATTCCCCTTCTGAACCGAACTGTCATTTGTCAATCCGGAAAAAATCGTATCGTCAATAAAATCGGAGAAGCTTACAGATTTGTCTGAATCAACACGCGAGGCCGTTTCAAATGTTTTGTGCATGAGGATACCATTGAGTAAAAGAGCCTTCTCATTTCCATAGACTGATGCAATCCGGGATTTTACCCTGCCGGCTATATGGTTCCTTGTAAAAACTATCAGAAGCTTGTCATTCATATGTCTTTATCCCGTTTCTGATCCATTTGCCCCATTCTTCATTGTAGGGATGTATCTTCAATGTAATCTTCCCGTCGGTACCGATCAGCGGATACTGCTGGTTAATCCATTCAAACAATTGATCCTCCACAGCTCGAACCCGAGCCTGCAGCTGCAACAGGATTAAATGCGTTAACGAGATGTTCGATATATGCTATATAATTGCCCGACCGCAACAGATAGTCCAGAAACCGGCTTACAGGCATGTTGTTGATCGTAAACAGGTTGTTGAATTCGATACCGTATCTGTCAAATAGAATATGTCTGAATTCATCCTCGAGCAATTTCTGGGAGGCTGACAGGAAAGCACCTGAGGGATTATAAACCAGGTTCAGCATCAGTCCTGAATCTTTTTGTCCATATCCGTTTTCATTCAGTAACCTTAAACCCTGAACAGATTTTTCAAAGACGCCTTTGCCCCTCATATTATCAGTTCTGTCGGCTGAATAGAAAGGCAGCGATGCGACCACCTCAAGTCCGTTATCTGCGTAAAAGGCCGGCAAATCATTATATTTGGCGCCTTCAAAGAAGATTGTCAGGTTGCACCTTACAATAACTTTTTTATCGAGCTTTCTCAGTTCGCCGACAAACCATCTGAAATCAGGATTCATTTCAGGAGCGCCTCCAGTTATATCAACCAACGGAATCCGATGGTTTCTGATTGCCTCAAGACACTGTTTAAGTGTTTTCAGGTCCATGATTTCTGTTTTTGCAGGTCCGGCATTTACATGGCAGTGTTTGCATGCCTGGTTACAGAGATTCCCAAGGTTTATTTGAAGAACCTGTATGCCGGCTGGTTTAAATTCAGTTAAGCCTGAAGCCGTAAGTTTCTCTTTGAAAAATGGAACCCTGTCAGAAATCCTTGTTACCTCTTCAAGAATTTTAAGCTGGCTCTCAGGATCACTATTAAATTCAAGGATTTTATGATATTCGTCCTTCATGAATTATAAGCTTATATCCTTTACTTTATTCATCATCTGAACACTGTGGGCCAGAGTTGCCCCGCCTCTGATGGCTGCACCTACATGAACAGCCTCCATCATCTGGCTGTTGCTGTAACCATTTTTAACACATTCCGTGGTATAGGCATCAATACAATAGGGGCACTGTACAACATGTGCCACAGCTAATGCAATAAGACTTTTTTCTTTTTCAGTCAATGCACCTTCACTGAAAACCGCCCCATACCACTCGAAAAATTTGTCAGCATAATCTTTCTGAAATTCACCAATATCACCGAATTTCTTCAGATCATCAGGATTATAATAAGTTTTTTCCATAATTATTCATTTAGATTCCAGTTATAAGGCAGATACTTCACTTTTGCATTTGATCCGATCTTTGTTTCCGAAAATCTGTTTATAAAGTCAATCAGTGTTCCCTCCCTTGTAAAATCCCCGTTATACCATTCGAAAACTGAAGACAACTGTGCTGAGCCGGGAGATATCCTGTTCCTTGTTTCGTCATTAATAAAATCCCTTGCCGCATAGTCAAGCTGTCTGTTAAGTGTAGCAGGCTGGTATGCTTCATTTAAAAGCTTCGGACAGGAAATGGACGCGCAGTTTATGGCAAAATGGAAACGAGGATCATTAAATTCCTTTTTAAGGATCTGATTCTCTATCTCACCGAGGGAATAGGTTCTGTCATTTATTACTATGAAACGTAAATCCCATGGTGAACTGTCTTTGTTAATGTCCTTAATGCTTTTAACCGGGTAGTTTTCCGTAATCAGCTTGATTGTAAATGCGTTATACGCATTAATCCAGTAGGCCATCCTCTCCTGCAGCGTCCAGCCCGGACCAGGGTGTGATTTCCTTAAAATATTGAGATAATTGTCAAGTCCGGTAATATCCTTAATAAATCACCTGTAATTTACTTTGCCATCTGTTGAGACATGTTTTTTCAGAAGGTTGTTGAAAATGCCGTGATCAACATGATTTGCATGAGTTTCCTGTCCCGGCAACTTATTTACCATTAATAAAAGAATAAAAAGGGAAATCAATTTTTTCATTTTTTGAAGTTTATTTATTTGTCGGATTTTTTTCTAAAACTGACAGGATAAATAAACTGACCAGGGAATTTGCCGGGGAAATGACCGAAGTTCACTCCATACTTAAAGGGCAGGTTTTTTTCATGGTTCCATATAAGATTACAAACAAATATATACAAAAATAGTTGCATCTGAAACTAATTAGATTTACTAATCATCGTCAAATATGAAAAAATGGGTTATTTTCGGAAATTATTTTACCTATGAGACAGTATCGCTATGACACTTCGCTTGGCAATCTTGCCCACAGAATTTCAAGAGGTTTAGGACTAAGACTTCTTAAAAAGCTACAGAGTGAAGCAATACCCGTTAACCAGGAACAGTGGTGTGTAATTTCAATGCTCTGCTTTTCCGGAAGCACATCCCAGCAACAAATTGCAGATTTCCTTGGATATGATAAGGTTAAGGTTCTCAGGTTACTTCTAAGGCTTGAAAAAGATAAGATTATATGTAGAAAGAAAGACAGAAATGACAGGAGGATAAACAAGGTAGAGCTTACTCAGAAGGGAAAGGTGTATTACGACAAGATAAAAATACTGGCAGAGGATACTCTTTCTGAGGCATATTCTGGTTTATCGTCCGGAGAAGAAAAAAAGCTCCTGAAGAATCTGATGAAGATTAAAGACAACCTTGAAAAGCAGGGATGTGCAAAAACAGGTCCGAGAAAATATAACCACCAGCCGGACCATTCACCTGAGTTGAGAGATGAGGCAACTGATCTGGCAGGATTAATGCTCATGCCAGTTATCGGGGCAGTTACGGTGATGTAAAGTAAAAGCATTACTCCAACCATCAAGCCTGTATATGCTGCTGTTTTAGCATTGTTACGGCAGGGTTCATATGAGCCACTGAGCGTTTCCCCCATTTTGAATAGATAAGCAACACAGCCGTTGCACCCATAGCAAGTCCTGTTAAAAGTCTTCTTATAACTGCAGAATTTCTTTCCCCGTGGGGGCAAGCTTGCGGGCAATTGTGCCTCCACCCGCTCCGGTGCCGATAATAATCAGGTCGTAATGTTGCATACTCTGGATTTATTTATACAGTATAGTCATAGAAGTATGAAAAACTGACACTTTTATTCAATATATCTCAGTATTTCACTGATTTCTCCGGCATAAAAAGTGGGGAAAGAAATACAGCTCCTCCAATCCCGGAAGACATTGCCAGGGTGGCAATGAGAATGGACAGGGGAAATAAATACCACATTTCATAAGTAATCTCCTTGCCGTCAGTTTTATTTTGCCTGCAATGATTCCAGCATCGTGGGTATCAGCTCGGATACTGTAGGATGTACCTGGACTGAATCACGGATCACAGTATAGGGCATGTCGGCATACATTACATTCAATATACCACTTATTATCTCATCGCCTCCCACACCGAGGACGGCTGCACCGAGAATCCTCTCAGTATCGCCGTCGATCACTACCTGCATGAACCCTTCAGTTTCTCCCTTTTCTCGTGCCCTGGCCACATCCTCCATCTTCCTGTAGCCGGTTTTTATATTCGTGCCACTTTTTATTGCCTGTTCAGTGGTCATTCCTGCCCGGCCCAGGGGAGGATCAATAAATAATGCATAGGTCATGATCCTGTCGGTGACCTTCCGGTCTTTTCCTTCAAACAGGTTCTCAGCCACTATTTCATAATCATTATAGGAGGTATGGGTGAACGCTCCTCTTCCATTACAGTCGCCGAGTGCATAGATACCTTGAACATTGGTCTCCAGGCAGTCATTCACAACAACGTAACCCCTGTCATTCAGATTAATGCCGGCAGCCTCTGACTTCAGTGTATCTGTATTCGGGACCCTGCCGACAGCAAGCAGGAGGTGCGTTCCGGATATTTCCTTATCTCCCTCTGAACAATCAACCCTGACGGTAATATTTCCGGGGCTGTGCTGCGTGCCACTTAAACACCTGGCATTTAACCTGAAATTAATGCCCTCTTTTTCAAGGATCTGCTGAATGGCGAAGGACACTTCAGGGTCTTCTCTGCCGATAAGGCGATCTCCCTTTTCAATGATGGTAACCTCACTTCCAAACCGCCTGAAAATCTGTCCGAATTCCAGTCCGATATAACTGCCGCCGACAATGACCAGGTGCTCCGGAATTTCATCCAGTTGAAGTATTTCTTTGTTTGTCATGAAATTTACATTTTCAAAACCTTCAGGAACTCTTGCCCTGGCGCCAACGTTGATAAAGATTTTATCTGCTGTAATCTCCTTTTCGTTGACGATGACTGTCTTTCGTCCCTTAAAGCTTGCTTCTCCCTTATAAATGTCGATATACTTATTTTTTCCCAGGGCATAGCTTAAGCCATCAACCGACTTTTTAATCAAAGCATCTTTTCTCTGCCTGATCTTTTTCAGATTTGCAGTGGCACCTTCCGGGATTTGAATACCCAGCGCCTCTCCGTTTTGGGCATCAAACATTCTCCTGGCGCTTGCCACATAAGCTTTAGTGGGAGTGCAACCAACGTTCAGACAGGTGCCTCCAAAATGCTCTTTCTCAATAAATGCAACATTCATTTTTTGCGAGGCATATTTAAAAGCCAGAGGCGTGCCCGCCTGTCCTGATCCTATTATTATGGCGTCATAATTCTTCATATAAATATCTTTTTGAGAGTTCCGTGATCTCGTATTTAAATTTATTTTCTGAAATCTTCCCTGTATAATACCCAATTATAAGCCGCAAGTCCAACTTTAGCGTCCTTATGTCGGTATATTTCATTTAATCCGCCTTCGCGTAAAGCTTCGGCGGACGCGAAAAATAGGTATAATTGGCTTCGCCGAGCTCACCCCGCTTATGCGGGGTTCGGTTCCTCGGTGCTTGCACCGTTCTTTGAGTCCAGAGCTTGCTCTGGGGTTCATACCATTTGATTATCCTACAAGATAACAATTTATATTATTTACTGTCAAATTTACTTCTCATTTTCACCAATTAATTCAAGGGCTTCCAGGATATTTTTAACATGTGACCTGTTCTTATAATCAGGGTCAAATTGCCTCCACGCTATCAAACCGTCCCGGTCAATGATGTAGGTGGCCGGAATGGGCAGGCGTTGAGACTCGTCAGACTGTGATTTTTTGAGCTGGGCACTAAGGACGATGTTATAGATGGTCAGCTCTTTTTTCTCCGGTATAAAAGTCACATCGTATGCATCTGCAATAGCATAGCCCTCATCATAGAGTAAGCTGAAGCTTGCTCCCGTTTTGTCAGCCATCTTATTGAGATATTCAGGCTTCTGGGGAGAGACAGCAATCACTGTGGCGCCTTTGGCTGTGATAAGCTGCAGGCTGTCCTGGATCACACCCAGGTGTTTATTGCAGACCGGGCACCAGTGACCTCGATAAAAAATCAGTACCACAGGTCCACTTTTCAGTGCCGATGCAAGATGAAACTCATTCCCTGATGCATCTGCAGCGCGAAAGTCAGGAGCCACGTTCCCTGCTTCCAATCCCTTTGCTTCTTTTGCACTTCTTGTTTTTTGAGCATTTATTTGTGCCATCGTAAAAAATATTATTAAGGTTATTACTACAGTCTTCGGAAGGTAAGGTCGCCCGAGGCTCCAAAAATTACCATCGTAAGGTTTTTGGGTTTCTCCATGACTTATATTTTCATTATTAATACTATATGTTACTGAACAGCAGATCACTGTAATCAGAATTTATAGCCCTGCCTTTCCACTTCATTTGATTCCACCCCCAATGCAAGTACAATCCTGTTTACAAAGTTGAAGTATGCGATAACGAGAGTGGAATCCAGGATGCCATTATCACTTAATCCAATGACTTTCAAATTATTGATTAATGAATCATCTTTAAACTTCCCGGGGCACCCGGTGAGCATCTCCGCATAATTACAAAGGCTTAGTTCACGTTCATTCAGTCCGGCTTTTCTGTAATCAGACACAAGCAATGCTAATCTTTCCCGGTCTTTCCAGTAATGGTTCAGTGCCTCACCGTGATGCAGGATACAATATTCGCATTCATTTTTTACAGAGACAAGCACTGCCATCATTTCGCGTTCCGCACGGGTTAGTTCCGATTTTGTGAACATGATCTCAATATAAAGGTCCATGTGCTTTACGATACTCTCAGGTCGCAGACTTTGGATTTTATGGACATCGGCAAGCTTGCCTCTTTTTTTGATTGTGTCTTCGTATATCTCTCTTAACCTTCCGGTAGCGTCGTCTGGTTCAATAACTCTAATCCTGTTCATGGAGTTTATTATGTGTATTTATTCGGTTCCCGCAGAATTCTCATTAAGATTCCGGGATTTGAAACAGTCTGTTACTTTTTTTGAGTATGATTTAGAGCTCTCACGATAGTCTGAATTGTTTTATTTAGATTTTTCAATTTTCGCTATGATATTCTTCTTGAAATTAATAAGATCAATGACTATTTCTTCCTTACTTTCTGAACCTGATAATACCTTATCAAGGGTAATACTCTGCTTTTCATAGTTTGTGCAGGCATCACACATGGCTTTGTGCATTTTCAGGCGGATTTTTTCCGAAAGTACCAGCTTGAAAAGAAGTTTCTTCTCAATCAGCTCAGTTGCTTTTAGACAGGAAAGGAACAAAATATTCATCACCTTTTTCATTTCTCTTATTTTTCAAACCAGTTATTCTCGACACAATCCCTGAGCTTAACTTTTGCGCGGTGAATTATTTGCCATAAATTAGTCGGAGTCATATCTAATTCCTGACAGATCTCTTCCCCTGTTTTATTTAGAAGATATTTAAGCCTGACGGAAGCATTCCATTTCTCAGGAAGTTCTTTAAGGCACTTCCTAAGAATTTCAGTGAATTCCGGATTATCAAGCAGATGAGATTCTTCTTCATGCCAATCTTTTGGCCTTTTTTCTATTTTCCAGTCTCCCTCTGCACTGAAGAAAGACAAAAACGAATCATCGTCCAGACTGACAGGTTGCTTTACCTTCTTCCTGTAATGATCAATTATTTTAAAGTTCAGGATTGAAAACAACCATGTTTTCGGGGAGCTTTCACCTCGGAATCCATCTATTTTCTCGGCAGCAGCAAGAAATGTATCCTGAACAAGGTCCTTTGCCGTTTCGATATCAGAAACCTTATGAAGTGCCCATGAAAACAAATCATGAGTATATTCTTCCACCCATATCGAAAGTTGATTTTCTTTTTTTTGCATAACTCTGAAATGTAACCATTTTTTAAATATATTTTATCCATTATGAATGAAACTCCCCTGAGATGGTCTGATTAGACTGGACAAACAAAACCAATGTATAAAGTAATTAAAATTGAAGAAAATCAATGAAGAATATCTTTGAGGAAATTGTCAAAGAAATCGAAGATGTATATATCAAAAGTGTTAACAATCTTGGATGGCTTGCATTAAATTGATTTACAAGGGTCTTTTAATTTAATTAGTCGGAGTGAAAAGTATAAAGAACGTTAGGTTTCTTATATTAAAATTTCTCAATAGCACCCAATCCAAATAATGCAAAATCATACTTAACAGGATCTTCTGCATCAAAACTTCTTAATACTCCATCTAATTCGGCAACCGCCTTTGCATCGTTTTGTTTGCACTTTAAAATACCAAGTTTCCTGGCTACATTTCCGGAATGAACATCGAGTGGACATGACAAAATTGATGGAGATATTGAATCCCAGATACCAAAATCGACTCCATTGTCATCTTTCCGGATCATCCACCTCAAATACATATTTAATTTCTTTGCCGATGATCCTTTATAAGGGTCAGACACATGTCTTTCCGTTCTTTTTTCATGCGGAAGTTCAAAAAATATCTTATGTAATTCATGTATGGCAGGTTGAAGAGAATCCGTTGTTTGGTAAGTTCTGAAGATAGATTCAAGGCCGCCTTTATTCTTGTAAATGTGTCGGAGTGCTTTTAGGAAATAAAACAGATCTGTGGAATTAAATGTTCTGTGTACAAAACTTCCGACCCCCTGGAATTCATAATCACTTGAATTCATTATGAATCCGTAAGGTGAATGATCAAGCAATTCCATAATCCGGTTTGCACTTCTGAGAATCATCTTTCTGTTACCCCAGGCAATTGTGGCTGCAAGAAATCCAGCTATTTCGATGTCTTGTTTCTCCGTAAATTGATGAGGAATGCTAATTGGATCACATTCAATGAAAGAAGGCCGGTTGTATTGTTCAACCTTTTCATCAAGAAACGCCTTCAACTCATGTCTTTTTAACTTCATTTCCTTAAATTGGGGATTATAAAAATAATGAAATATGATATAAATTACAATTGTCCGATTAACTTCAGGTCGCTCCTACGGAGCTGGAATTATGATGATCCTGATTTCTACAAACAGTTAACTCCTACGGAGTTTGGCCTGCTAAAGTCCCGCCAGGGACGCACTGTTTGTAGAAATTAATCATAAAATGAAAAATGAGCCCCATCGGGGCGACCTGTTTATGAATGTCTTTAAATTCAATCATTTAGCTCACTTATAATGAATTCATTCGGACATTAATGATTTAAAACCATGCTACAAATGAAGAGGTCTTTCCGTGGGACAGAAAGACCTCTTCTCCGAACTAACCCTGCTAACTAACCCTAACCCTGGATTAAAAACCTAAAACCTAAAACCTAAAATCCTTAATATATAATTAATACTTTACAATGCAACAGACTGGCATTTCTTCAGCCCTACTGCCTCCTCGAACAACCGTACAAATCTCATGTAGAAAGCTGAATAATCCTCCTGTGCAAAATATTTAATTGTCTCGTCAGATGCTGAAGGGATATCCTCGAATTTTTTAATTCCTGATGATCTGATTGTTTCTGATCCTGTTAAATCGACCCGCTTTCCATCGATACGGTTATAGAAATGCCAGCCTCTTTTCCGGTGGGTTTTTAATATTTCTGCTCCGAATATGTCATGAATAAGCATAGAAACTTCAATATCGCGGCCATCAGCAGGATCACCAGGAGCCTTTCTTAGATTTTTATCCGTCACCATACTGCGCTTCAGTGCTTTATTTACGATCAGTCTGTTAAACATTTTCTTTTATAGTTTCGATCAGAATATTCACGCCGGTTAATTGATTTTTATATTATCGTTTATGAAATTATCAAGGTAAAATCACAGATTAAAGGTATGACCTCCGGTAATAAAATGTGTTACATAACTTTAATTAAAAGTTACATAATTCACACGTCTCGGCGGGTTTGGAATCCTTTTACCGGGGCAGGAGTTTAAGGATGTTTCGATATTATGAAGGATGATATATCAACTACCGACAGCAGGCATCTGTTGTCATCGCCGGTTACTATGCCTTCTGCATAAACAAAACGTAAAGGATTATTGACATAGCCTATTGTTAACTCACACGATTCTTTGGCACCAGTTGTAAAGACCTTGTGGAAAAAGTAATCAAATTCAGCATGCGATTCCTCGGAAACGAAAAGTCTGAATTTGACACTTGCCAGGCTAACGCGTTTATCACCAAGCATTTCGGCACCGGTAAAATTAAGGTCACAGATGTTTCCGTCGGAGTCAAGTGTAAAATAGCCCAGTGGTGCAAAATCGTACATTAATGTATATTTCTTAAGAGCTTCTTCTGCCGATACATATGCCTGGCGTAACTCTTCATTCTGCATTTCAAGTTCTATCTGATGAACCTGAAGTTCGTGAAGCAATTTTTTCACATCTGTTTCCTTCAATCGGTTCTCTCCTCCTTGTTTCCTCTTCAGTTGCTCCTCAGCTTTTTTGCGCAGTACCCGTGGATCTGTAAAATCCTGTTCTTCAGTATTCATAGTTATGGCAATCTGTTTAATTTTAAAATTATTCCTGTTTCCGTTTTAAGGCTGTTATTCAGTATATATGCCGACCACTCTTCTTCTGCCGTAGTACCGCCTGACGAAATTACCTGCATTTTTAATCTTTTGTCCTGCAATTCATTCAACAGCTTCTTCAAACCTGCTTCGGTCTTTTTACGGGAAGGTTCAGGTACAAAAATATGAGTATATTTCTTATTGATTGCATCCTCCCGTTTTTTACCGAAGAATTCTTCAGCTGAAGGATTGAGATCGGAAATCTCCAGGTCGGCTGACAGTTCAACAATCACATCTGAGGATGAAGTGAAAAGCAGTCTGTTAATTTGCTCCGATTTATGCATTTTTGCTTCAACCTTCTTTAGATCAGAGATATCGATAAAGGTGATGACCAGGCCGTCTATTCTGTCGTCGAAGGTGCGGTAGGGCATGATACGAATGGAAAACCAGCGTCCGTCCCTGGCAGGAACCGGTTTTTGTACAAATACGAGTGTCCTTAATACATCCAGGGCATCATCAGCTAATTCGGGGTAGATGAGGTCGGAGACCAGATCAGTAAGAGGCCTTCCGATATCACTTTTAATAAGTTTGAAGATCCTGGTAGTCTGGTTGGTGTAACGGCGTATATTCAACTCCTTGTCAAGGAACAGGGTAGCAATGTCGGTACTGTTGAGCAGGTTCTTCATGTCATTGTTCACCCTTGAAAAATCATCTACCCTTGACTGTAATTCTGCATTTACCGTTTGAAGCTCTTCATTAAGGCTTTGCATCTCCTCTTTTGAGGTAGTCAGCTCCTCATTGGTGGATTGGAGTTCCTCATTGGCAGATTGTAGTTCTTCATTCGTTGATTTGAGTTCTTCCTGGGAAGTCTGCATCTCTTCATGAGTGCTTTGCATTTCTTCCCTGACATGCTCCAGCTCTTTCTCCAGCTCTGCCTGCCGTATATTGGTAATTGTCCTCTTTCCTTTATTTACCAGGGGTCTGATATCAGCAGGCTCAGCGACATTGCTAAAAACTATCATAACAGTGCCATATAAAGGCTCTGGTTTGTCAATCCATTGAATATCAATATTTATTGTCAGCTCTCCGCCATTAGTGCCGACTTTGATATTGCGTACCCCCACTGTCTCTTTTTTCATTACAGCCTTCCTGAAAGCAACTGCAAATTCGTTGCGTAATCCCTCGCGCAGCATGGCAAAAATATTCAGGTTTGCTTTTCCGGCGGCAGGCTCCAGGTATTTGCCGGTTTTCCCGCTGATATAAATTATATCGCCATTTTCGTTCACTAAAACACCGGCAGGAGAAAAACGCTGCAACAGAAGTTGATCAGCAAGTGTTTGAAGATTTGGCGTTGATCTGGTTAGTATTGGTCTTCCCGTTTCGACCGGTTTCGACCTTGCATATGAAGCAGGAAAATCAAATAGCTCAGGTATCTGAGAAGTAACGGATCGCTTGTAGATTTTCAACCTGGAATCCACAGGCGTAAAAAGATGACTTTGTGAACCGAGCGTTTCTGAACTTCCAAGCAACAAGAATCCTTTAGGATTAAGGCTGTAGTAAAATAATCCGAGCAATTTATTCTGCAGTTCGGCATCGAGATAGATAAGCAGATTACGGCAGGAGAGAAAATCAATCCTGGTAAATGGAGGATGCATAATAATGTTATGTTGTGCAAAAACAACCATTTCCCTTATCTCCGTATTTATACGATAGCCTTCTTCTGTTCTTGTGAAAAAGCGATTTAACCGGTCTGATGAAACATCGGCCGCAATATTCGGAGGGTATAAACCTTTCCTGGCTATTTCGATAGCTTCATTGTCGAGATCCGTGGCAAATATCTGCAGGGAAATGCCTTCATGAAGATAATTTTCTTCGATGGCTTCCCTGAACACTATGGCTAATGAGTATGCCTCTTCCCCTGTGGAGCACCCCGGTACCCATGCCCGTAATACCGAACCGTATTTCTGGCTGGCAAGAGTATCAGTAATAGCCGTCAGCTTTAACTTTTCCCAGACTTTAAGATCGCGGAAGAAATTAGTTACGCCTATCATCAATTCTTTAAACAGGATCTCTGTTTCCTTGGGATTGTCCTGCAGGAAATTGACATAAGAAGATATCCTGTCAATTTTGTGGACACTCATTCGCCTTTCAATACGGCGGTAGATTGTATTTTTTTTATACAGTGAAAAGTCGTTTCCGGTGCAGGTCCGGAGCAGTATAATAATTTTTTCCAGAGCGCTTTTATCTTTGATTGCAAGTTCAAGGCCTGATCTGACTGCGGGTACATTTCTAAGAAAATCAATGAGCCTTCCCGGCAGATCGCCTGCCGGAGCCACAATATCGGCAAGGACTGAATCGATAGCATTACGCGGCATGCTGTCGAATTGCGCTGTGGCAGGTTCCTGTACCAACACAATGCCATTTTTTTCCTTTATGGCACGTAGTCCTGAACTGCCATCAGATCCCATACCTGAAAGGATTACTCCGACACTCTGTTCATGCAGGTCATCGGCAAGCGAGCGAAAAAAGAAATCTATCGGAAGCCGTAGTCCTCTGGATTCCATTGGTTCCAGAAGGTAAAGCAACCCCTTTAAAATTGACATGCTTTTATTCGGAGGAATGACGTAAACAGTGTCTGGCTTTACAGGCATACGGTCAGAAACCTGACGAACCTGCATTTCGGTTATTCGTTGAAGCAACTCAGGCAACATACCTTTCTGGGTCGGATCAAGATGCTGGATAACAACGTACGCCATTCCGCTTGAGTCGGGTACGTTGCTCAGGAAATGTTCCAGTGCTTCCAGTCCGCCGGCCGATGCTCCAATGCCAACTACCGGAAACTTAACAGTTTCTGAAAGTGATGTTTTTTCTCTGGTTGATGCTTTTGGTTTCGGTTTAGCTGGGGTCACTCGTATAAAATATTATAAATTTTACGGTATTCTGAGAACAGATGACTTACAATTTAAGATTCGTACAAAAGGATTCGGCACAGGCTGTTTTTATGTGCTTTTGCCAGCTTTAAAATTAGCTATATTGTTAGAAGTCAATACAAATTAAGGAAAAAAATCTTACATAAAAAACAAACTGCTGCTTTTATTGTCAGGTCTTCCGGCATTTTATATCGGGAGAGTGCTTAAACAGGCCTGAAATCTCATTTTATTTGCCGGGCTTATAATACTTCAGTGCTTCAGGCATGAATTGTTTCAGCTTTCTTAGCCTTGTTTCATCTGAAGGATGGGTACTCAGGAATTCCGGGGGACTTCCTCCGCCTGCCTCTGACATTCTTTGCCAGAATGGGATTGCCTCCCTGGGATCGTAACCAGCCATGGCTGAGAATATCAGTCCATATTGATCAGCTTCGGTTTCCTGCTGTCGCGACCAGGGCAGCATAGCTCCAACCTGGCTCCCAATACCATAGGACATCATGAACAGATCCTGTGTCTCCCTGGGCTTTTGCGCCAAAGCTATCTCTAATGCCATACCTCCTAATTGCTGAACCATTGCCTGGCTCATTCTTTCATTGCCATGCCTGGCAATTGAATGGGCAATCTCATGTCCTATAACGATGGCAAGGGCTGTTTCGTTCCGGGTTACGGGCAATAATCCTGTGTAAACAACCACCTTTCCGCCCGGCATGCACCAGGCATTTACAACCTTATTATCATCAATCGTGTTGAATTCCCATCCATATCCTTCCAGCACAGATTCTTTTCCCACGCTGTTATAATATTTGGTAATTGCATTTGCAATCCGGGTGCCGACACGATTAACCATTGCTGCATCTCTGCTGGAGCCGGGGCTTAATACCTTATTCTCCGTCAGGAATGTATTGTATTGGCTTACGGCCATTAAACGTAACTCTGAATCGTTTATTAGACTGAATTGTTTGCGACCTGTTACCTTATTTAACACACAACCTGTTAAGAGTAAGGCTATAAGCAGGAGACTAAGGGTTCTTTTCATACGAATATACTATATCATATTAACCGGTTCCTAACGATAGTCTCAGAATCTGTTTGTCGTCAAAACAACCATTTGCCCGGGGTATTGAGTACTTTCGTCATCTTCGGCTGTTATGAATATTTTATTTGGTCTGAAGGAAGATACTGTCTCAAAAGATACATTGAGTTGATTTGAGGTACTTATTCTTCCTATATTTCTGGCGAGCCCCCTGTCTGTTTCCATCCAGACCACATAACTGTTTTTCGGTGGCTGCAATCTGTCTACATCCGCAAGGTTTGATATTTTCATTTTGATAACGTAATTGTTGTTCTTATCCTTTGTTACAGCCACTTCACCTTGCGCAGCCGGAACAATTGAGGATGTCAGGAAGAGCGCTTTCTGGGCACATGAGCTAAATACCAGCATTAACATCGTCGCTAAAACACAGGGGAAAAAAGTCCCTGTAAGTCTATTCAGTTTTGTTGTTTTCATATCGGTTTTATTAAAAGTGAATAATTCTTCTATTATACAAAGGTTGATCTTTATATTGGGAGAAGTTTTATACAAATCCTTAAAAAATTTATATAATTTACAGATGCGATTTGACTTTCTTCCAGTAATCCAGGGTGGCTTTTCCTGATCCGTTCCAGTTCCGGGCTATGGTCTCAAAGTCAGGATATAATATCAGCTTTGCATAGTACAGGAATATCTCTTTTGAAAACTCATAATTATAACATTCTTCAATTTTATGATTGTTCCCTGTTCTCTGGTTATAATCTTTGAGTCTGATCGGTCTTATCTGAAATGCTCCGACAGCTTCTTCAGCCGGATTATAAGCAAGTGTATCTCCCCAGCTCTCAACCCTGACAATTGCTTTAATAAGCTTGTCGTAAACATTGACCGTATGGACCGGAATGAGCCAGACAGCTTTATAACCCGGAGCAGCTGCTCTTGCAGGCAGCACAATTAAGAAAATCATCAGCAGGCTTTTTGCAAACCGGAATTTCATCATTCGCGATTAATTTCCCGTTTCATATTACACTGATGTAATAATATTCAGCAGTTCCAGTTTTGTCTTTCCCAGCTTATATCCAAGCAGTTCTATCATTTCTTTCTCTTTCCCTTCTTTAAAGCTCAGGTCTTTATCAGTAAGAGTCGGATAGTTTTTCCTGAGTTTTTCTTTTTTCTCGTTCCAGAATCCTTTTACACTCTTGTCCATGATTTCTTGTTTTAGGGTACACAATGTTTATCGGCTGTAAATGTACTTGTTGCTCAAGTCCGGATTGTTACAAAATTCCTCGCAAAGTTTACATAATTTACACATTTACAAGTATAAAGGCTCTTTTGCGGGCACTTTGCCACTCTCATAACCCGCAACCAGCCTTAAAACGGTTACACGATGAAAAGCTTTAGAGCTTGTTTTCCTCTATATCTTATCAAATACGTGAATGATGTAAATCTTAACGGAAGTTGTGTAACACTTATCAGCCCGGGAGAGCCTAACTTTCGGAATATTTTATAAATATTTAAATCAATCTTTAATTACGTTATAATAAATCTGTTATGAAAAAAATGAGAATTAGTTTAATTATGATCTTAAGCGCAGTTCTGATATTATCCGGCTGTGCATCGTGGAACAAAACACAGAAAGGAGCAGTTGTCGGAACGGCAGCAGGTGGCGCAATGGGCGCTGTGATCGGCAGGGCTTCAGGAAACACTGCATTGGGTGCAATAATCGGAGCCGCTGTAGGAGGAGGAGCGGGTGCAATAATTGGCAACCAGATGGATAAACAGGCTGAAGAAATAAAAAAAACAGTGCCTGATGCAAAGGTTGAGCGTGTCGGCGAAGGAATTGTTGTGGAATTCAGCAGTAACGTTCTATTCGCTTTTGACAGATCGGATCTCTCCGATGATGCGAGGACCAGCCTTGATAAACTGGTTGTAGTCCTGAACAGTTATCCCGATACGAATATTGAAGTGCAGGGACATACCGACAGCAAAGGGAGTGTAGCATATAACCAGTCCTTATCTGAAAGACGTGCCAGTGCCGTAACGGGTTATCTTGCAGGCAAAAATATTGCCGGCACCCGTCTGTCAACTATTGGATTTGGTGAAAAGTTACCAAAATATGAAAATGATACAGAAGAAGGTCGAAGTCAGAACCGCAGGGTTGAGTTCCTGATAACTGCAAATGAAAAGATGAAAGCTGAAGCTGCAAAAGAAGCTGGTTTATAAAGTAATATTAACAAATTGACTAATTTAATTATATACAAATATGAAAGCGAAATTAATAACAATATCGGCAATTTTGATTTTTGCCACTTTAGCTCTCCAGGCCCAGATCGGTTTTGGTATCCTGGGTGGCGTGAATTTCCAGAATATAAACGGGAAGGATAATAATGGCGACAAGCTTGAGAATGGTCTTCTGACAGGGTTTCACGCCGGTATTAACCTGAACATCCCGTTAACGCCAGACTTCTATTTCCAACCCGGGCTCCTCTTCTCTGTAAAGGGTGCAAAGAATGAATTTTTTTCACCTCCGGTTAAGGCAGCAGGTGATTTTGAGACAACCACAAAGCTCTCTTATGTTGAGTTGCCCTTAAACCTGTTGTACAGGCCACAGCTGGGCAACGGGTATATTCTTCTGGGTTTTGGACCCTACATTGCCTATGGGATTGGTGGTAAGGAGACCTCTGATTTTGGCTCTCTGACCTATGAACGGGATGTTAAATTCAGCAACAGTGCTGTTGGTTTGCTTGACTGGATTGAAAACGCATATTACAAACCTTTTGATGCCGGGGCAAACATCTTTTTCGGATATGAAACGGCAATGGGTCTCTTTCTCCAGCTGAATGCCCAGTTAGGGCTGCTGAAGATCAATCCTGAGTACACCTGGGTTACGGATGATAAAAGGTCATACAAAAATACAGGTTATGGACTTTCAATAGGATACAGGTTTTAACAGGGTTTTAACATGCGAAAAGGACCGCCTTTTACAAACAAGTGCGGTCCTTTTTTTGTTAGTGTATATAATAAGGAAAGGAAAGGAAAGATGTACAGGGGCAGGGTCATATATTTATTTGCAGGTGTTTTGATTGCATCGTCTGTTGCCCTGTTAAATGGTTGCGGACAGTGGGTATATAAACTGGAATCACCTGACCCTTTCATAGCTTTTAATGAAATAGTACAGCAAGACCCTCCTGTGGCTGATGATACCCCAGTGAGTATAAATGATATAATTACACAACTGTATCATAAGAGCGAAAACCTTCTTTCGGAAACATGGAAAAGCAAACAGAATATAGATCAGATGTTTTTTGTACTGCGCAATGTCTCCGGTGAGGGGCTTAACCCTGAAGATTACCACCTTTCAGAAATAGAAGGACTGACAGAGAAGATAATTTTATCAGATGAAGTTGATTTGGAAGATGTTGTCAGACTGGAGCAGTTGCTGACCGATGCATTTTTGCTTATATCAAAAGATCTGTCGGAGGGAAAAGCCAATGTGGAGGCAACCGATCTGCAATGGAAGTCTTCAAGAAAGGAAGTATATACGGACTGGGGGAAATTCATTGACAGTACATTACAAAACAGGAGCATAATTGAGAGCCTGCAAAACCTTGCTCCCCGGCACCGTGAATACAACAACCTGAAGAAAGCTCTTGTACAATACCAGCGAATAAAAGAAAAAGGCGGATGGGAACGATTCATTACTGTCTTGCCAAAACTTGAGAAAGGGATGCGTCATCCGGATGTTGCATTACTCAGGAACAGGCTTGCCATAACTCAGGGATATGTTGAATATCAAACTGGAGAGGAAGACCTGTTTGATCTTGCTTTGCATGAACAAGTTATGCTTTTTCAATTGAGAAATGGACTTGAAACAGACGGAGTAGTGGGGAAAGCCACCATCGGGATGATGAACATTACCGTAGAAGAGAGGATTGCTTTGATAGAGGCTAATCTCGAACGTTGGCGCCGGGCTAGCAGAGATCCTGGTGAACGTTATATCAGGGTCAATATAGCTGGTTTCGAGCTTCAGGCAATAGAAAACGACAGCGTTGTATTCAGTACCGAGGCCATCGTTGGACAGACTAAAAGGAAAACACCTGTATTAAGTTCAATAATGACCTATATGGTTTTGAATCCCGACTGGACCGTTCCCCCGACCATCCTGAGAGAAGATATTATTCCGTCTGTAATAAAGAACCTGGATTATCTGACTGAAAAGAATCTTAAGATACTTCGCACTGACGGCACAGAGGTCGATCCTTCAACCATCGACTGGAACACAATGGTTGGTTCGGCGTTTCCCTACAGGATATACCAGGAACCCGGACCGGGAAATGCACTCGGAAAGGTTAAATTCATGTTCCCAAACCAATACAGTGTTTACATTCATGATACCCCTGGCCGTAACCTTTTTAAGCGTACTGACCGCTCGCTGAGCTCAGGCTGTATTCGTATCAATAACCCACTTTCACTGGCTGATTGGCTCATGAAGGATAATCCTGCATGGACACCGGCTGAAATAAAAAATGTTGTTGACAAGGGAAAAGCACGAACCATCTATCTTGCTAACCCTGTACCGGTGCATATTTTATATCTGACTGCATGGGCAGACGATGATGGTGTACCTTACTTCCGAAAAGATATATACGACCTTGACCAGCCTTTGCTTACTGCTCTTAAGCAGAGTCCGCGCGAAAGGATCAGTAATTACCGGTTAATAACAATGAACCAGGGTAAGAAATAAAAGTTACGAAGGTTTCGCTTATAAGGTTATACATCCCTGCCATCGCTGTTTCCATGTCAAACAACGCGGAACTGCTGAGGTATTTTTCATCCGGATAATGAATATATATACATGAGCCTCCCGATAACATGGATATTATCTCTTCATGGTTTTCCGTGGGAATTGAGGGACACCCGAAACTCCTGCCAAGCCTCCCGTTCCTTCTGATGAAATCTCTGCTTACATAACCGGCACCATGCATCACAATTGCCCTCTCCCTGGCTTTATCATTTACACCGGGCTCAACACCGTCGAGATAGAGCGACACGCCATGCCCGCCATAATATATTTCATCTGTCATATAAAATCCCAGACTGCTTTGAAAGGAAGAGGGCTGGTTGGAAAAAGATGTGGCAAACTCATCCC
>JAHYJP010000213.1 GCA_019429055.1 Bacteroidales bacterium | reverse complement strand
AATAAACAGGATTATTGTAAAACGACGAGAAGAACTCTGAGATGGAGCACCTGGTGATTGATATATCGGATATTCTGGATGAATTGGGGGTTCTGTTTGCCAACCTGATAGAAGATTTTCCTATAAATGAATATATCGATTCACCAACACTTGTAACGAATGAATCACAAAATCCAATCATTTCATCAACAGAGGATAGCCTACATTTATCTGAGGCAATCAACAATGCACCAGGTAATGCACAACCTGGAGAGTACCGATCGTCAATATGCACTCAAACAGAAAGCCCTGGAGTATGGGTGGGATGCAACAAACATCCGGATCCTGGATGGCGACCTGGGTCAATCCGGCAGCAATACTACCCGACGGAAGGCCTTCAAATTACTGGTGGCCGAAGTATCCATGGACAAAGTGGGGGCAATCTTCGTACTGGAAGCATCCCGCCTGTCCAGGAGCTCTGCAGACTGGAACCGGTTACTCGAACTATGTTCCCTTACGCGGACACTGATCATCGACCAGGACGGATGTTACGATCCAGCACAGTTCAACGACCAACTTCTTTTAGGGCTGAAAGGAACAATGTCCCAGGCAGAGCTACATCTAATAAAAGCCCGCCTGTACGGAGCCAAGCTTAATAAAGCTAAAAGGGGTGAGTTACATTTCCCAATACCGGTGGGATACGTGTATGATGATCAGGGTAACATTGCCTTTGATCCGGATTCTCAGGTCTGTCACACTATCCAATTGTTATTTTCAGTATTCCAAAAAAAGAAAACCGCCTATGCTGTTGTTCAATATTTTGGACGCAGTAATATCCTATTTCCCAAAAGAGCTTATGGTGGAAGATGGAAAGGAAGACTGATCTGGGACAAACTATCACATGAACGTGTGCTCACTATATTAAAACATCCATTCTACGCAGGAGTTTACACTTTTGGGCGATATAAATCAGTTAAAAAAATTAATGAGCATGGCGAGATTATTTCTACATTGAAAATCCAACCAATGGAACAATGGCCGGTCATAATCAAAGATCATCACCCGCAATATATCTCTTTTGATCAATACCAGAAAAATGTACAACAACTTCAAGCTAACCAAACAAATACACCGGAGCATCACCTCCCTGGGCCAGCAAGAGAAGGTGGTACTTTATTACAAGGATTATTGGTTTGTGGTATTTGCGGACGTCGAATGACCATTCGGTATACAGTAAACAAAGCCATCGTACCCACATATCTGTGCAATGGAAGAAAAAGGAATGGGCTTACAGGATGCAGCTGCATTTCCTTCCGTGCTAACCTTGTGGATCCTATCATCGAGCAAAAAGTGATCAAGATATTAACTCCGGGCAATATAGCTATTGCTCTAAATGCCCTTGCTGAAATTGAAAAAAGAAACCACTCGCTAAACAAACAGTGGGAGATGAATATCCAACGTTGTCAATACCAGGCTGATCTTGCTCAGAGAAGATTTGAACAGGTAGATCCGGCTAACCGACTCGTTGCCTCTTCCCTGGAAAAGGCATGGAACCAGGAATTGGAAAAATTAGCCCTTGCCAAAAGTGAATACCAGCAATATCAAGTCAAACGAGATGCGGAGTCTCCTCCTCATAAAAAAGCCCAGGTCGCCAAGCTTGCAAAAGAGATCCCTACTCTGTGGAAGAAAACGACGAACCTTAAAGATAAAAAGCGAATAGTCCGATTATTGATCAGCGATATTACGGTGACCAAAACCAGTCAGAAAAAAACAATAACCCTAAACATTCGTTGGCAAGCAGGGCCTCTTGAGAAAATACTCGTGGAAATGCCTCCTAATGCTGCGGACAAAATAAGGTATCCTAAAGAAATTGTTGAGAAAGTCAGGTCCCTTACCATGCAATATGGTGATGATAAGAAAACCATTGCTATACTCAATGAACAGGGTGTCTTAAGCGCTACAGGAAGGCAGTTTACCCGGGACATGATTCAATGGATCAGGTTCAAGCATAAGATAAAAATCCCAACCCTCAAATTAGATGATGAATATACCGTCGATCAGGTCCAATCCATTTTCAATGTCTCCAGGCATATGGTCTACTACTGGATTAATTGCAATTATCTCCCTGCCCGTAAAACCCCGGCGAACAAATATCTGATCAAAATCTCTCCTGAAGATAAAACTCAATTAATGAAGAAAATCGAAAACTCCTACAAGGCAGAATATATGACCAGGTCAAACTGAATAATCAGTTTGGCTCAAATAATCCGATTTTTATTTAGATATTTGTCCTCGGCATATGCGAAACATCCCTAAAACAAATTGTAATTACCAGTAGTATGAAAGCAACTTCGGTATACCCAGCAAGCGTGTCTTGCCGTTCCGCTTGGATATCTCCTTACCTCGTATAGGCTGTGGAATATACTTACCTTCACGTATGGTTTCACATAGTTCTTCCCTGTTCAAATCCAGGTAAGGTTTCAGTTGACCAACGCTCATGCGGTCTATTCCCCCTGCTCCCTTGTTTTTAACGACTTCGGTGCAGGCTTCCGTGAGATTCCTTGCTAATAATACCTTTTCAATTGTTTGCATACATCATCTGTTTCCCTGCGGCATTTGCCAGTGGCTTCAGTAGAGTCTGATCCAGTTGGCATAGCCGCTGTTTAATGTTCTGCCCTTCCTTGTTTTGTGAGTCCTCCCTATTTCTCTTAAGGCTCGTTACCAACAAGTACTATGGCTTCTGCTGACTTCTCCTATTCTAACTCGTAGAATGGGAGACCTCCCCAGGTAAGAGCATGTTCCTTCATCCAATACCTGCCTGATCTACTATTTCGGTCATAAAAAAAATTAGGACGTCGGTATGTTGTGCTACCTTATCCAACCTTATAGCCTCATATCAGGTTCCTGTTCGTCAGTACCGGACTTTGCAGTCTCGTTTCCTTCAGTGCATACTTCACAGTAAACCACCTTACGGCTTGCTAATGGTTCGGGACGTTACTCCCGCCCATAAGGGACTTCCACCCTCTGGAATTTATCAACACCTACTCCGATTTATCTAATTAAATTTGTATTTTTCGAATTTATTCAGACCTACTGAAGTAGGTGCCCATGCTCATGCTGGGCACACACAAACGATATGTGTAATATGCTTTGGCACAGTCTTTTGCAAATAGCCTTTAGACCATTTGAAAAACTATTCGTAAATTCATGTTCATGACCAGTCTGTATGATGGGCAAAAGCAGCGCCAACCCCTCCTATCGTCGGGGACGCATACTACACATATCGTCGGAACGTTAGGTGTTATGCAAGTCCCATTCTAGCCAATTAATTCAACAAAATATTATTTGCATATTGTTGCCTAATTAGGTAACTTTGTGGTATGAGTGAAAAATTTGTCAGAGAAATATTTTATTACAAGGATTACTATCTGGATTTCTTTAATAAGCTTAATGATAATACTAAAAAGAAATTTAACTGGACGTTAAAATTAATTGCTACTCTTGAAAGAATTCCTGGCAAATATTTCAAACTTCTTAAAGGAACAGATGGTCTCTATGAAATACGTGTTGAATCAAGTGGAAACATTTACAGAGTATTCTGCTTCTTTGATGAGGGACAATTGATTATCCTGATAAATGGATTTCAAAAGAAGTCCCAGAAAACACCCAGTAAGGAGATTAAAAAAGCTGAGAAATTAAAAAAACAGTATTACGATGAAAAATAAAGAGACAAAAAAACTGACGTCATTTTCTGATCATCTTGATCAGCAGTATGGCAAAAGAGGAACTAAAGAAAGAGAAACGTTCGAAGAAGGTTTTGAAGCCTTCAAACTTGGAATAATGATCCAAGAATTGAGAAAGCAGAATGGTTTGACTCAAAGTCAATTGGCTGAGAAATGTGGAACAACAAAAAATTATATTTCCCGAATTGAAAACAATGCTTCAGATATCAGGCTCTCCACATTAATGAGAATAATAAGTGATGGTTTTGGAGGGCATTTAAGAATGAATGTTTTTTAACACCAGCTATTAACGTTACCACCAAACAGGAAAAAATGATCCCTCCTCTTTGAGTTATTTATTATTTCAGTAACACAGCGCACTGGTTTTTTCTTTATTCCGGTGGAACTTCAGATGTTCGATTCCCGGGTTAAAACACGCAACTATTTCAGGATGGTTTTTTAGAACATTGATTTCACTTATTCTGTTAAATATTAGCAATATAATGGTAATAAAAAAGGCGCTAACCTTTGTCAGCACCTTTTCTTTGATAAAAGTTTTCAGGTCTTTTTTACCCTTCCTTTGGCTTTTCCTGCTTCTCTTCAGCATACTGTTTTTGTAATAATTCACTTTGGTACATACGGTAGCTGGGGCCATCGATTCTTACAATAACCGAGTGGTGGAAGATTCGATCCAGTATGGCCGATGTGGTGATAGGATCGCCCAGGAACTCTGCCCAGTCCGACTCCTCTACATTGGTTGTAAAGATCAGTGATTTGTGATCATTATAGCGCTGGTCTATCACCTTAAACAACAAGTGTGCTTCTTTGATCACCTGCAATTCAAGCCTGTCATGCCCCATTTCATCGATCACGAGCAAATCGGGATTGGTGTATTTTCTCATTCTTTTCTCCAGGTTTTTTTCATATACTCCGGCATTCAGGTCATTGATCAGTTCGCTACAAGTGGTGTAGAAGGTTTTATAATCATTTTGACAGGCGATAAGTGCCAGGCTTTTTGCGATATGACTTTTTCCTACTCCATTCACCTTACTTGTAAACAGGATTGATTCATTTCTCTCAATAAACTGGATTGAAGCCAGATCCATGATCAATCTACGATTCAAACCCGGCTGGAAGTCAAAATCAAAGTCGGCCAGCATCTTCAGTGGCTGGGGTAGCCGGCTGCTTTTAATCAGGGATTCAATGCGCCTTTGCTTCTTGGCTGCCGCTTCGGCCTGTACGATAGTACTAATAAAATCATAGTACCCAACAGAGCCTTCATTGGCCCGGTCGATCATCTGTTGATACTCTTCGGCCAGTAGTTTTAATCCCAGGTAACGACAGTTCCGGGTGAACTCCTCCAGGTGCTCTTTGGTATGGCTTTTATTTTTGCTGCTCATAATCGTTATTTGTTTTGGGTTTAAAGGATAATTTGATGCTGTAACGCGGTTCTGAGTTGTTTTCCAGGAACCTTTCGATGGTGCCAGACTCAAATACCTTATATTGCCATGCCCGGCGTATTGCTATCAGGATGTCTTCCACGCGGTAGTTTACCTTCAGGGCAAGCAGACTTCTTAGATGATGTCTCCAGGAGCCTGGTTTATGCCTTTTGAGATGCTCGATGTATTCACCCATTTCAGGAGACATGTTTTCAAGTCTTAAGATCACATCTGCGATAGCCAAATCGGGTTTTTTGGAGGGTTTTTGATGGTATCCCACGTAACGCTCCTTACGATTCTTCTCTGCCAGAGGATGGCAGGCAATCTGCTCTCCTAAGGGAGAGTATACCATCAGTTGATTCTCTGTAATTCGTAACGGGCAGAGTTCAAACATGTATTTTTCAGGTACCACATACTGATAACCCTCCCAGTAGATACACGATTCCTGATTCACTACCTTTTGCGTGACAACAGAGGTGTCATAATGATTCATGGGTAAGGGTTGCAGGTAAGCCTGCTCCTGGATAAACATATCAATGGGTCGTTTCTTTGTTGTGCCATGAATACGCACATCATTTACCTGTCTT
>JAHYJP010000212.1 GCA_019429055.1 Bacteroidales bacterium | reverse complement strand
ACCAGAGCAACCTGGAATATGTGCAGGGTGAAGAACTGAAAATTTTGCAGGAGGTTTACAACCATCCGAAACCCTATTCGGGAACCATTATCCGCGATGCAAAAGCTGCCATGGACAAGCTGGAATCAGAAGTACTTGGTTTAATTGAAGAAGAAAAAGCCCTGGCATTGGAAAAAATTGAGGAATCCATGCGAAAGCTTAAATCAACCTATGAATTCGGAACACTTCATCATTCCAGCCAGGATAAGATTTTAAGCCCTTTCCTTAAGGAAATGGAAAAGGTTAAGCAACAGCGGTTTATTGCCAACATACGCCAGGTAAAGGAAAATGTGGGTCAACTGGTTACCGACCAGTTAAATGTGATGATGGAACTATTGAAGCCGCTGAAACCTGTTGAAACTTCGGGAGACAGCAAGCCTGAAGTGCAGGAGCCGAAACCGCGCTATGTCAATAAAAACAACGTTAGGTTCAGCTTCGATAAAAATGTTCTTCAAACCGAACAGGATGTGGAAGAATACGTGGAAGCGCTGAAAAATGCCTTCCTGGAACAGATTCGGAATAACAGGAGGATTAATTTGTAACATAATTTTTAAACTAAAAACCAATCAAGTTATGAATGAATTTCAGGTATCCATCATTGCAGCAGCATCAGCTCTGTTAGGTGCATTAATTCCTACAATCTTCAATTACATCAATAATGTCAGACAAAACAGATTTGAGTTAAAGAAGAGCCTGCTTGAAAAACAAAAAGAGGTTTACTGGGAATTGATGGAAGCATTACAGGAAATTATCAATAACACAGCTGATGATGAATTCAAAAGGCTGCAAAAGTCTGTTCTTAAAATATCAATATATGGTGATAACAACTCTTCAATTTCCCTAAACAGGTATTTTCAGGAACTTATAAAATTTAGCTTGGGACAAAGAATTCCGTTGTCGCAGGAAGAACACAGTTTATTTCAAAAGGAAATTCTCAATGGAATGCGACATCAACTTGGGTTAGAACCTTTTTCGTCATTCGAGATTGTAGGGTTTAATCCTAAAAAATAGTCATTTATATTAAACTACTTCGCAATGTTTATCATAGACAAAATAAAAAACCGGATTGAAAAAATCAGTGAAAAATCGTTTGCTGACCTGGGTTTTCACGAACGGGCAAACCTGCAGGAATGGCTGGCAAACAACCCGGAAGCGCTGGGAGAAGAACTGCTCATCATTCAAAAGGAGTTCAATGGCTTTAACGATACCCGTGAGCGGCTCGACCTTCTGGGTTTGGATAAGCAGGGGAATCTTGTGGTGATTGAAAACAAACTCGACGACAGCGGCAGGGACGTAACCTGGCAGGTGCTGAAATACGCTTCCTACTGCTCCAGCCTAAAAAAATTGCAAATCATAAATATTTACCAGGACTATCTGTCGAAAATTGACCCGGAGAAAAAAGCGGAGGAAGCATTAAGTGAATTTTTCGACAATACAGAGATTGACGAAATTCAACTGAACAAGGGGCTCACTCAGCGTATAATGATGGTTGCCGCCAATTTTCGAAAAGAAGTGACCTCTACTGTTCTTTGGCTGTTGAATTACAATGTGCGCATTCAGTGTTTTAAAGTCACTCCTTTTGCTCTTGGCGACCAGTTATTGCTTAACCTGGAACAGATAATTCCCTTACGTGATGCAGAAGAGTTTTCTATTAGTATAGCAGAGAAAACCCAGGAAGATGTGGCTGTGCAAGAGGAATTAAAAAGCAGGCATAAAATCAGACTTGAATATTGGGAAAAACTTTTAAAGGAAGTAAACCAGAAGACTAATCTTTACGCAAATATAAGCCCTTCAAAACAAGCCTGGATTGGCGCAGGGGTTGGAATAAGGGGAGTTACTTTAAATTTTGCTATCAGCAAAAACTATGCACGGTGTGAAATTTATATAGACCGGGGAGAGTTTGACGAAAACAAAATGGTTTTCGACTTCTTACATGATAAAAAGGATAGGCTTGAAAAAGATTTTGATGGTAAGCTGGAATGGGAACGGCTGGATGACAAACGTGCTTCCCGTATTAAGTATGAAAATACAGAATATAATGTGTTTGAAAAAGAACATTGGGATGCGATGATTTCCTTTATGGTTGACGGAATGATTCGAATGGAAAAAGCATTCAAAAACCCGTTAAAGGAAATTCAAAGAAAGCTAAAAACAATGTAATCAGATTTTTATAAACATGAAGGCACCCATGAATAGAATATGTAAACTTAATGAATCAGAACTATGGTTGTAGATTTGAATAACTTAAAGGGGCTGCCACAAGAATTTTTAACAAAACTAAGTAAGCATGATATGATGTTTTCCAAATTCTCCTCTATTGAGAAATTTGAAGACTATAAAAGTATTCATCAACTTATTACTAATATAGATGCTTGGTGTTTAAATAATAAAGTTATTGGATACCATTATACAAATGCTATTGAGGATGATTTTAAAAAGAATGGAATATTAATTAGACCTGGACATGAAATAAGAAATGAATTCATTAAAAGGAATTTCCATTTATTTTCTTCTAATGAACAAGATCTTATCATAAGTAAATGGGAAAAGGTATTTGATAAGGAGGAGGAAGATTTAAGGGATAATATTATTCATTTCAATTTTACAAAAAATGCATTAAAAGAAGGTTTAGCTGTTGATCTTCTTACTTATTATGGAGGAGAACAAATTAATTCTGCACTGAGGGAATTTCCAGGTATAAGGAAAAAACTTACAAAAATAGGTATCCCACTAATTCTAAAATGCACGCTCGATCCAAATAATATTAAAACTTTTCATGAATACCCATGGGGAAGAATTGCCGTATCAAGTTATCACAAAAAGATAAATCCTGATGCTTTTCGTGAAGATGAAGATGGATATCAGGCAGTAGCAGTGTCACCTGAAAATATCGAAATTATAAGGTTGAAACGCCAAAAAAACAAATTCAGATTACTTTAAACTTTGAACTTTAAACTCGAAACTATTATATGAACACAACAACACTAAAACGCTTCGCCCAATCCGCACGCCGGAAACTGATGGACCAGGTAGCCGCAAAAATGGAGTTTGTGTTGACTACCGACAGCGCCGGACTACGTGAGCAGGCAAAGCAGATAAACGAACTGAAAAAAGAACTCACACGCACTACCCGGGAACAGTTGGTAGAACGGGTGGCTTACACCTGGTTTAACCGCCTTGCTGCACTCCGGTTTATGGATGCCAACGATTACCAGCCCTCCGGAATCCGTGTGGTTTCGCCTGCCGAGGGGACCATCCTGCCGCAGGTGCTCAACGAAGCCAAGCAGGGCAACATACCTGCCGACTGGAAAGTGGACACCCAAAAGATAAACGACCTGCTCGACGGGCGCATTCCCTCCTCCAATCCGCAAAACGAAGCGTACCGCAAGTTGCTTATTGCCGCCTGCAACCAACTGCACAGCGTGTTCCCGTTTTTGTTTGAAGCCATAAACGACTACTCCGAACTGCTGCTGCCCGACGACCTCACCAGCGATTTCTCCATTGTGCACGATGTGGTAACCGGAATGTCCGCCGACGACTGCCAGCAGGTGGAAGTTCTGGGCTGGCTCTACCAGTTTTACATCTCAGAGGAGAAAGACCGGCTGATAAACGCCAAAAAGAAATACAAGGCGCACGAAATTGCCCCGGTTACTCAATTATTCACCCCGCACTGGATTGTGCGTTACATGGTGGACAATACGCTGGGACAACTGTGGAAAGAGATGCGCCCCAACTCGCGGCTTACCGACAACCTCGAATTTTACATCAAACCCGAAAACGAAAGTGTGCTGCCCAGGCGCGAACTCAAATCGCCCGAGGAAATTACCTTTTTCGACCCCTGTGGCGGCTCGGGGCACATATTAACCTACGCGTTCGATGTGTATTACAAAATATACGAGGAAGAAGGCTACAACCCCAGCGAAATACCGGCGCTGATAATTTCGAAAAACCTGTTTGGCGCTGATATTGACGAGCGGGCTGCACAACTTGCCGGTTTTGCGCTGATGATGAAAGGACGGCAGTACTACCGCCGCTTCCTGAAAAAACCGGTAATGCCCAATATTGTGGCGTACCGGAATGTGGAGAACGACCCGTTGTTTGAAAACGCCAAAGTATTGGGTTCATTAATACAGGTGGACAAAAAGTATGTGGATAAAATTAAAGTAGATTCCAGTTCTCTGTTTGGCGAAACCAACCGCCGGTTAAAGCAGCAGGCGGAATTACTGGCGCGGCAGTACGATGTGGTGGTAACCAATCCGCCATATCTGAACAGCTCGTCCATGGAAACGGAATTAAAAAAGTACATTGACCAAAACTTCAAAGACACCAAATCCGACCTGTTTGCCTCATTTGTGGTGCAGGTAAGCCGACTGACCAAAAAAGAGGGATTAATCGGGTACATTTCGCCGTATGTATGGATGTTCATCTCCTCCTACGAAAAACTGCGGGAGTACATGATTAAAAACATGACCCTTTCCAGCCTGATACAACTGGAGTACAACGCCTTTGAACCCGCCTGTGTACCGGTTTGTACATTTACATTAAGGAATGAATTTGTACCGGAATACAAAGGAGGTTACATTAAACTCTCCGAGTTCCGGGGGCACCAAAACCAGGCGCCCAGAACCCTCGAAGCCATCCAAAATCCCGACTGCGGCTGGTTTTACACCGCCAGCCAAACCGACTTTCAGAAAATTCCGGGTAGTCCGATTGGGTATTGGATTACGAGAAGTTTCTTTGAATTATTTAATCAAAATATAAATATTGGCGCAATTGGTACAACAAGAAAAGGAATGGTTTGTGGGGGAATAGAAAGATTTGGAAGACAATGGTTTGAGATACGATTTGATGATGGTTTAATTGGATGCTATTCAAGAATATTATCAGTCGAAAGCGGAAAAAAGTGGTTTCCCTATGCGAAAGGTGGTGAATTTCGTAAATGGTATGGTAATCATGATTATTTTGTTAATTGGGAAAACGACGGAAATGTTATAAGAAATACATTACATCCAAGTGGAACCCGAATGATATCAAGTAATTATAATTTACCTTTTATTTTTAAAGAAGGTATAACTTGGACAGATTTGAGTTCATCCAAATTTGCGGCAAGACATCTACCTACTGGATTTCTTTTTGATACTGCTGGTCCTTCAGTTTTCGTTAAAAATAAAAAGTATTTATACTACTGTTTAGGATTAATGAATTCTATTCTATCTCAGAGGACTATGGATTTAATTAATCCTACAATGCATTATTTAGCTGGTAACGTTGCTAATTTACCTTTTATTTTTCAGGATGGACAGATAGAAATAATCGTACAAGAAAGCATTCTATCAAGTAAACTTGACTGGAATTCTCGCGAAACCTCCTGGGATTTTGAGAAGAATGAGTTGGAGAGAGAAGCTGGAAGACAGAAGCCCGAAGACGGAAGTATAAAGCTTGAACAAGCTTACGAAGATTATAAAAAACACTGTACCGAACAGTTTTTTCAGTTGCACCAAAACGAAGAAGAGCTGAACCGGCAGTTTATTGAAATTTACGGGTTGCAGGAGGAACTTACACCCGATGTTCCGCTGGAGGAAATTACCATTTTGCAGCAGGAACTGGACCGCAAAGCACTGGCAAAACTCAACAAACGCCTGCAATGCGAGCCGGGCACCTTAAAAGTACTCAACTACCCGGAAACAAAACTGCCCTTTATCGCTAAAGAGGTGATGGCGCAGTTTATTTCCTACGCCGTGGGCTGCATGTT
>JAHYJP010000211.1 GCA_019429055.1 Bacteroidales bacterium | reverse complement strand
AAAAACTTCCCGGCAGGGAGGTTTGGCTGAGTGAATTTGGCTGGGACACCGATGAAAACACATACCAGTCGGCAGCCTGGGGGCACAAATTGTATCCCGAAAAAATAAGTATGGAAGAAATACAGGGCCAATGGCTGACCCGCGCATTTCTGATAGGCGCTGCTGCCGGGCTCGACCGAATGATGATGTTTCTTGCCAACGATTTAAAAAACTACCCGCATGGAGTTTACGGATCGTGTGGTTTTATTACGGTTGACGAGGAATTCAAACCATCGTGGTATTATGTGAAAACCATGAAAAATGCGCTTACAGGAATGGTTTTTCTGGATGAACTTCCATCGGAGAATGAAAATGTCTGGATTTACAGGTTTAAAAACCTGCAAAGCGGAAAATGCGCTTATGTGCTTTGGTGCCCGACATCTGACGGAACTGTTGTAGAGGACTATGAATTAAAAATTACAGGAAATACACCCGTAGTGAAAAAAACCATGCTGGTACATAAAAATGAAACCGGCATCAATGAGGATTTAGAGTTAACAAACGGAACAATTCGGTTAGATGTGAGTGAACGGCCGGTTATTGTGTCGGTTGAAAATTTTTAAGAAATGAAGACGCAAAGGATAAAGATTTTAAGATGGCAGTAAAATTGAGTCTTAAATATTATGCAATAGGTTTGTTTTTTATAGCAGGTTATTCTCTTGCTGCTCAAACCAGATATGAAAAACCCAATATTCTTTTTATAGCGGTTGATGATTTGCGTCCGGAACTTGCATGTTACGGGCACCCCATTGTTAAATCACCAAACATTGACAAGTTGGCAGAAACCGGACATATGTTTCTGAACGCGTATTGCAATGTGCCGGTTTGTGGTGCTTCCAGGGCCAGCTTGCTAACTGGCATTCGACCTGCAAATAATCGATTCGTAGGATATAACACCTATGCAAAAAAAGATATGCCCGAGGCAGTAAGCCTGCCTGAACATTTTCGCAAAAATGGGTATCACACCATTTCAAATGGAAAAGTATTCCACCACATTGACGATATTCCTGAAAGCTGGTCTGAAGATCCATGGAACCCGGCAGTGGATGCTTCCTCTTATTTGGATTATCAGACTGATACAAACCTGGATATTTTGAAGAACGGAATAAGCCGCGGACTACCTTATGAATCTGCCAACGTTAGTGATGATAAATATTTTGATGGTCAGATTGCTGCAAAAACAATTGCCGATTTACAAAGATTAAAAGAGGCAGGAACCCCATTTTTTCTGGCAGCCGGATTTCTAAAACCACATCTCCCTTTCAACGCACCTGAAAAATACTGGAATATATATCCTCAGGATAAAATTCATTTGCCGGAAAACTATTTCAGGCCTGAAAATGCTCCAGATGCAGCAATTCATGATTTCGGTGAGTTGCGTAGTTATTATGGAATTCCGGCAGATGGGCCGGTCTCAAATGACATGGCATTAAAACTGATTCATGGGTATTATGCATGTGTGAGTTTTGTTGATGCTCAAATCGGTAAGGTTTTAGAAGCTTTGGAGACTTTAGGCCTGGTAGAAAATACAATTGTAGTTCTGTGGGGCGACCATGGTTGGCAGTTGGGCGAACATAGTTTGTGGTGTAAGCATGCAAACTTCAAAACATCACTAAATTCTCCTTTGATAATTAGGGCTCCCGGGTTTAAAGAGAATCAAGTTTCAGCAGCGCTTGTAGAGTTTGTCGATGTTTTTCCTTCATTATGCGACCTGGCTGGGTTGGAAAAACCCTCTCAGCTGCAAGGAAAAAGTTTTCTGCCTCTTCTGGAAAATGCGGATATCCCCTGGAAGGATGCCGTATATTCCCGCTTTTCCTTAGGTGAATCAATCATTACTTCAAATTATTTATATACCGAATGGTTTGATAAAGAAGGTAAGCCTTTTGCTGAAATGTTCTACGATCACCGCATTGACCCTGATGAAAATCACAACATTGTTAACGAACCTGCCATCAGTGAAACCATTAAAAACCTCAGAAAGAGGTTGCATAAGAATATGAATCAAGTAAAAAAAGTTACAACTGACTAATAACGAATTATTATGAAAAAGTATTTATTAAAGATTTCTGTTGTTTTTATCAGCGTTTTTTTCTTTTTATCCAACAGCGCAGTAGCCCAATATGATCCCGAAACCAAGTGGGGAGAATCAATCGTCAGGTATGAATGTCAGGATTCAGTTTCGATGCCTGAACCAGGTGGAATTTTGCTTCTGGGCAGCTCTTCTTTTACTATCTGGCAAGATGTTCAAGATTATTTCCCCGGGAGAAATATAGTTAACCGGGGATTTGGCGGCTCGCAAATGTGCGATGTGCTTTATTTCAAGGAACGGTTAATTCTTCCATACCAGCCAGTGCAAATAATTTTATATGAAGGTGAGAATGATATTGCACTTGGCAAAATGCCGGAAACTATCTTTTTAGAGCTTGTTCAACTGGTGAACTGGACTAAAACTCAATTTCCGGACATACGAATTTCAGTTTTATCAATGAAACCCAGTCCGCGGAGGTGGGAATTTAAGGAAACCATGTTGGAAATGAACCGCAAATTGAAACAATATGCCCGGGAAACTGAGAGTATTGATTTCATTAATATTTGGGACCCATTACTCGGAAGTGATGGAAAACCTGTGGATGATAATTACCTGGATGATTTGCTGCATTTAAATGCTAATGGTTACAAAATCTGGCAAAAAGCCATTTCACCTTTTTTATAGAATCAATCATGGAAAATTTTAAGGCTGAATTTCATAAAAATATCGCCCTTTTATTGAACTTGAATAATTTGTAAATGATGAAAATAACTCGATTGTTTCTGCTTTTAACTCATTTGATACTGGGGGCAAATATCTATGCTCAGCAAATAAAGAATCATCATCCTGAGATTCCGTTTATGGAAGATTTGGAATTGGTGGAAGAAATTATTTGTTCATCCTCAGAACCCAACAGTGTGAATGGAGTAACAGAAGTTAAAATGATCCTGGGAAAAAGCTGCAGGGTACTCATACCTTCTTCTGAATCAACGTGGTTTGCTTACCGTCTTGGAAGCAATGGTAAGCTGAAATCAGGAAAATCGTATTTTTTGGAAATTGAATATCCGGATGATGTGGACCGCAGTTTTGTTATTCATAACAGGGGAGGCGAGTACAGCCGGGGACTTCAGACAGGAAAAACACTTGGTGACAGCTATCACCCACCGTATGTGCAAAGCAATTCTGAATCTATTTCTTTACCCCATAGCAGCGAGTATAAAAAATGGCAAACACTGTTTTGGCTCCATGATCATTACGCAGGAATTGAGTTGCCCCGAAATAGAGGTAACAGACCGGAAGGTCCGGATGATGGTTTCCTTGTCATCATTTCACAGTTCGACAGCTTCAATGCCCCGATGAATAAAGGAGCTGCAGTTTCTGCCATACGGTTGTACGAAGCACCTGATTTTGAGACACTAAAAATGGACATTCATTATCCGCCTGAGCATTTACCACGACGGCACCTGTTTTTCAGAGAAGAAATGGCCGATGGCGTTGTAAATAATGATCCTCCGGCGCTGAAAAATCCCATCGACTGGTACGAACACAAAGCTCAATTGATGCACTTTCTGGGAATGAACACCTTTTCAAAAGATTTGCTGGAATTTGGCCATAATCAGGGATGGGATCCGGGGCCACATGCCGCATTGGTAAATACACCTGCATGGAAAGACCGATGGGGTAAAACCATCGAAATGTTACAAAATTATGATCTGGATGTATTGCCATACTACGAGTATTCCGGAACAATCGGACCGAATGGTTTAGGCATGGAGAAGCGGGCACGTCCTTTGGGAGACAGCCTGGAGAATAATAATTACACCCACATTTCATGGACTGAAAAGGCCAATGCCGATATTACCGATCCGGATACATACAGCGATTTAATTAAAATTCTCGAACGTACTGTTGTCGAATATAAGGATATGGTGGATTTTACAGGAATTTGGCTTCGTCCACGACCCAGTGCCAATCCGGTGAGCTTTTCCGATGCCACGCTTCAGCGGTTTGCCACCGAAACCAATCATGGTCTGATTACCCGTGAAGAACTGAGAAGCAACAGCCGGCTTTACGATAAATACCTGCAGTGGTGGTTTGGCAAGCGGAAGGAATTTCTTATGGCGATGCGCGACTATCTGAAGGAAGATGAAGTGAATGACGACCCGGTCGTGTTATATACTACAGACGCATCGGAGTCGGGCAGAACACATCCCGAGTGGTCTCAGAGCCATAATATTATAGCCGATGACAAGGCGGCCTGGGAAAAATTACCGGGCGATTATCCCGTTTTCAGCTTAACGGAAAAAATCAACAACAACTGGCATCTGGAAGCTCAGTTGCTGCCGGTAAAAACCTGGGATAACTGGGAGTGGAATCATTCCGTACCTCCTTCCGATCCGGATAATTACAGAAATACAGAAGGTGCTTTAATGACATACACATTCAACAAAGCCTATACGGTTGGAAGTAAAACTGCCTTCGATCGGTTCCGCACGAACTCGGGGCTGGCCGTTATCAGACATTATTGTTTAAATGAGGATGCCATGAAGGGATTGGGCTATTTTGTGTCGGATATTGAATGGCACGATTGCTATGCCATGCTTGGCGAGGCAAGGGCAATGGCCCACGGAGATCCTCGGTTCATCGGGTATCTGGCCTCTGCTGCCTTCAACAGATCTTCACTCCCATACGTAAGGGAATTTAATGCTAACTTTCTTGCTCTTCCCGCTCTTCCTTCCGAATTGCTTGAAAATGCAACTGAAGATGCAGAAGTGGTGGTTCGTAAAATCGAAACAAAAGAAAACGGCACCTATCTGGCAGTTGTGAATACCGGGTTAACTGATAAATTCGGAGTAACAGTCACGCTTCCGTTTAAAGGCGATGTAGTCGATGCCAAAACCGGAAATATGTTGTTGCACGGCGTTTCGGAAATAAAACTGGATATGTATCCCGCACAGTTAAAATCGCTAATTATTTATGGCTTTAAAAAATAAAAAAAAGAAAGATGAAGGATAAATGCCAAATAAAACATGGAACTATAAAAAAAACGTTTATTGCTGTTTTTATACTGCTGGGTTTTTATCAGGTAAAAGCTCAATCAGAACAAATACTGATATCAGATTTTATGGGAGTCAATACAAATGTAGCTGCCTATGATAACGGTTTTCTGTCGGATCTTTCAGTACCAGTTAAATGGATTCGGGAGTATCACAACTGGAATCATTACGAGGCTGCAAATGATTATTTCAAATGGGACAACATCACCAAATATCCGCATAATTACACCTGGCCCAATCACAATAAATTCATGGATGCTTGTCAGAATTTAGGTGTTCATGTTCTTATTGATGTTTTAGACAACCCTTCCTGGGTTGGCTCAACACCTATTCCGAATAATACAGGCGACGGTTCCAATGCTTCTGATTATATGGAAAGGCTTGATTTTTTAGGACAACTGGTTGCCAGGTATGGATCGAAAAAGATGGATAACTCATTGTTGAAGACAACAGATAAGGTCTCCGGGTTAAACTATATCAAGTATTACGAAGATGAAAATGAACCCGACTATTGGTGGAAAACGCCAAAATGGCCGGCAGAGAATTATGCCAAATATTGCAATGCTGCACACGACGGATATGGTGTTGAAACAAGCGATATTTATCCTTTACTTGGCATTAAATCGGTTGATCTCGAGGCCAGACATGTTTTGGCCGGCATGGCAGGACGGGATTCCACCTA
>JAHYJP010000210.1 GCA_019429055.1 Bacteroidales bacterium | reverse complement strand
ATTTTTTCTTTTTTAAATCGTATTTGCATTTATTTTCTCATATTCAGCATGAGTTCCAATAAATCTGATGAAGATCCATTGCTTCCTGAAGTTGAATTTTGCAACCAGCCTGTATGAATTCCCTTTGATGTTAAAAACAACCCTGCTGTCCTTTAGAATACTTGCATTCGCATAAGTCTTTTGACATCATCAGGAGTTTTCCATTCTGAGTTCATTGCAGTGTCATACCATGTTTTTAAGTACTGTTCAGAGTCAGAATGTATTTCTCATGTTTTATCTGAATATTTCCTAATCCAAAATTGTGTTGATGCTAAACCAGGGTATTATTTGATTGCCATCACTATAGGTCTGTATTTGCTCTCCGGAGTAAATAACCACCCCTCGTCCGGTTCCGCTAATTTTCCTCCAATAGTTTAAACCGTTGAAGAATTCACCTGTGATAGTCTTTCCGGATTTGATCTCCACAGGTAATAAATTGTTATTTTGTTCGATCAGGATATCGACTTCATGACCGGTATTGTCCCTCCAAAAATAGAGATTCTCATTTCCGGCTCTGTTAAAATTATGTTTCTTTAGTTCTGAAATAATAAGATTCTCAAACAAACTGCCGTATAAAGGATGTAAAGTCAACTGATCTCCGGTCCTGATACCTAGCAGGGAACAAACCAGCCCGGTGTCATAAAAATAGAGCTTCGGCATTTTTACGACTCTTTTATTGAAATTACGATAATAGGGATATAGCCTGAACACCACAAAGGAGCTTTCAAGTACACCAATCCATGCTCCTATGGTTTTACTGTCAGCTCCGGTTTCAATGGCAAGACTGCTCATGTTCAATAATTGTCCTGTCCTGCCTGCACATAACCGCAGGAACCGCTCGAAAGTGTTCAGATCCGATATGTTTTTTATCTGCCTTACATCCCTTTCTATGTAGGTCCGCAAATAATTTGGATACCATTTATCATGGTCAATATTCTGATCATAAACCGGGGGATAAGAACCCCTGAGCATCTGGGTTGTCAGATCCGAAGATTTATCGGCAGATAACTCTGAGAGTGTAAATGGCAACAGGCAGAGATAGGATATTCTGCCTGAAAGGCTTTGCGAAATATTTTCCTGGAGAAGAAAATTATTGGAACCCGTCAGAATAAACTTTCCTTTCTTCTTATCTTCATCCAGCAACTGTTGTAAATATGAGAATAACTCTGGTGCCCGCTGAGCTTCATCTATAATAGCGCCTGAATTATACATGGCAAGAAATGCCCTCGGGTCTTCAATCGCATATCTTCTGCTGTCGGGATTCTCCAGATTCACATAAGCCTTATCTTTAAACACATACCTCACAAGCGTTGTTTTACCAGATTGTCTTGGTCCGACAACAGCCACTGCTTTAAACTGACCCGCCAGCTTTACAAGTTCGCTTTGAATTTCCCTTTTAATCATTATGCAAATTTACAAATTCGGAATCAGATTCCAAAATTGTAAGATTCCATAATAATATATTTTAACAGATCCTGGAGGATACCCGTTTATTGGCGGAACGATCATTACAAATTTCGGCAATCACAGTGACATAGCAGCAGTAAAAACCGGACAAGGCCGGACAAAATCGGACGACCTGCAAGACCTGCAAGACCCTGACGAACGACGTGAGGAAGTTCCGCCCCAGCGGAATGTAAGACCCTGACGAACATCATGAGCCTGTTCCGACTACCTCACTAACATCAGGACCGGATTTGAGGTCTCTGTAAGCTCTTTCTCCAACCTTTCCAGTCTTTCTGAGGCCTTCCTCCCTGCTGACGGCAATCCCGGCTTTTCTGACCTGATTATCTGCAGAAACCTGAGGGCATCAATGTGATCAACCATAGTGTTATCCTCACTAATGAACTTTGGCCAGAATACCGGCCCGGCATTTTGATCATCTTCAAATCCGTTCTCCTTCAAAACGGTCAGTCCCATATTCTCCTTTTCAAATAAACACCGGCTTACCGAATCTGACAGGCCCCAGCTTATATTAACGAACAGATACCGGCTATTTTCAATTATCTCGCTTATCCAGATTCTCTCTCTGACCCTGTCCGTAACCTCCTTATAGGTGTCGGGGGTCAAATGAAGGTCGGGATCCATTTTTAGTTTTCCCCGGTTGAAAATTGCATAAGGAGTCATTACAGAATTCTTAAAATAATATAGTGTATCCATTCCAAATTCGAGAAAACGGGGGGAGCCATCATGAACATATAACGGAGAGTTAGGAACTATAATCCCCGGCTGACTTACTCTCTTAAAGTGATTCCTGATTTTTGAAAGCACAACTCCTTCCTTATCGGTAATGTACCAGCTGTAGGCAGTATCGGGTGACGGCCCCGACATATTGAAAAGATGGAACATGAGAGTGTTCTCATCCTTCATCACAACCTGCGATGGTCTGTAATCAGCACTGAAAGATCGTCTGTATTTTCCATCAAAACCGAAAACCATTACATTTGGTAATGCAAGGATATAGATGTCCTGATTATTCCTGTCAATATTAAAATTCCGCACGTAATTATACTCACCCGGACCCCGGCCGCTGGTACCAATCTGCCTGATAAATTCTCCGCTACGTCCGAAAAGAAACAGTGTACTTCCATCGCTTACAAAAAGGAGCGAATCACATACTATAACATTAGCAACCCTTCTCAGCATCGATCCTTCACCAGTCTCAAGAGGAATGTATTCCACCTCTTTTCCTAATGTGCTTAACGGAACAGATCTGACATTGCCAATATCTCTTTCAAGATCTATGGCGTAAGGCAGGTCGGCGGCAGGATCTTTTACTGATCCGGGTCTGTTGCACGAGACGGATATCAGAATTCCGGCAAGCAGTAATCCGGTTAGTCTTTTCATGCTTAAAGGGATTAAATGGTTATGTCAATTACTTTACACCTATGAAGGCAGGCATAAATATTGAAATAATAACTATACTCTTAATGAAATAATTCCAGGCAATAAAACAGACTTCGGGCAGCGTGTTGCAGGCGGTGGATTTTCGCCCCTTAGGGTCTGTTTCAGAGGGAAGTACCTCTCAAATGTGTTCAGTGTCACACGGCAGGGATTGCTTCGTCCCGTTTCACGGGCCTCGCAATGACTGTGTTCCTTTTTTAAACCCCTGATCATTTAATACAATTTCCCCAGAAATTCCGGTCATTGCGAGCCGAACATTTTATGCGCCATAGGTTTACCGAAGGCGCAAAGTGAGGCGAAGCAATCTTTAGCCATGAGCAGAACATTAAAACAAATTATTCGCTCTGTCGATCTGTTGCACCTTCGCTTTTTGCTCCGTGTTCTCAGCCTCCTCGTGCTATATGCCCCGGCCATTATCTTACTTTTCATAATCAACCCTGGATCATTGATCAAGCAGGCTTCTGATTGGTTTTATAAACCTGTAAATCAATCTGCTGTTGCCGGTAATGATTTCAGCCGTGCCATCCATTTCATGAATGAACCTGATCTTTTCCCTGTACGTTGATGTCATTCCTTCGGTAAGCTCAATATCGGCAATAAAACCTTCTTCCCCCGGCACTTGCGAAACCAAATAGATCCTCCCTTTAAGCACTCCGTATTGCATATAGGGAAATCCCGATAGTTTTATATTGACCGCCTGCCCGACATCTATCTTCCCGAATCCCGATACGGGTATAACAGCCCGTGCAACAATACCGGCTGTGCTGTCGGGGATGACTGTTGCGATCGTCTCACCTGATCTTATCACCTGGTTCTCACTCCTGAAACGGTTAAGTGTTACCCTGCCCGAAACAGGGCTCTTTATCACATACTGCTCTTCCCATTGCGATTTTGCAGTACGCAGAAGCTGTAACGATTCCTCAATGGAGAAAATATATTGCTTAATATCTTTTTCGTACTGTATCTGCAAATCGAGACGGCTCTCATTCATCCTAAGGCGCTTTAAGAACAAAACTTACCAACATGTTGTCGCTAATCATGCTGCAAATTTAATTCCTGTTATTTGATTAATTTTTTTAATTTCATTTCTGATATTCAGGCAGCAAGAATCAAAAATGCTGATCACATGTGGATTGTTACTAATAGAGATTTTATTTATTGCAGACAAAACGCAAGGTAAATGCTTTTGCATAAAAGCCAATATAGCAACAATTTCTTGTATTCCCTTTTGAGTTGTTAAATATCTTCTTGTACCTGTTTGTTTTTTTACAAGTCCTTTGCCTATAAGTTTCCGGATGTCGTAAGCTGCATTTCTTGAAGTGTAATCAGCAATCTTTTCTTTCATTTTTATCGCCACATCGACAATTGTGTATCCATGCGGTTTTATGGATAAAGCCAAAACCGTTGCCATTATTGCCTGGTTTCTTTCTTTATTGATGTCTAATCCGGCTAATCTTGATTTTCCCTTCTTTGTTGGGCTAATCAAATTTTTAAGGCTCCCATCATTAAGAACAGATACATGAGCATATAACAGGTTATTCATAAAGCTGTTCATGATGTCTTGTAGCTTATGTACTATTTCAGCAAAAGAGCCAATACTTCTCTTACATTTCAAATCCTTTGCATTATGAACAACCACCTCGGCTCTTAAGGTGCGCTCGCCTTTGTCATACAACTTAACCGTCAATTTTCCAAAGTGGATTTTAAAGATAGTCATGTTATAATCAGGTCTCTCGATACGCACCTCAAAGCCAGAGGTTTTGGATTTTCGGTTGTGTGGACGGTATTTCCGCCCAAAGATAGTTTTCAGTCGAGGTACATCCAATTTCTCCCTGGTCAGGCTAATGATGTTTTGGTAAACTTCATCAAGTCCTGTCCCTCTTTGGAATAATAGATTACGACTATATTCTACCTGATAAACGGAATACTGGTAATGAAAGCCTGTTCGATTTTGCTCTTCGGCATCTATACCAAACCACAAACAACGGTAAATCCAACGGTTACACACTTCTTCAAGCCGCCCCTTTCGCTTTATGGTCTCTGCGACTTTACTAAGTGTTTCGCCATTTGAATAACTTGTAAAACAATTACCCTCTTTTATAATTTCAAGTTCTTTTATCTCCTTACGGTTTTCAACCCATTCATGGCCGTTAAGCATAATCTGACAACCATACGGAGGGTGACTGCACATCTTTATCGTTATATGACCCCACTCTTTATCTATGATGTGGAACGAAAAATGGTTCACAAAAGACGATGCTTTTTTCTTGCGTATATCCATCCTGCCGTTGTCAAATCGCTTAACATCCCATAATAAACTCGGCGCCCTGGATACAAACACGACAAAAATACCATCAAATGACGGATTTTTTGGAATAAGTTCTTCAGCAACTTCATGCTTGCGCTCCCCTGGCTTAAAAAACTGTAACGGTATCTGCTTGTTTTCACAGAAGGCTTTAACTCTCCTGCCAAATCTTCCTGCCATGCGCATTAACGAAGCATTGTCCAAATCTTTATCCGAACCTTTCAGATCACGGTACCAATTTCTAAAACCCCCTGGAATTTGAAGTTGAGGACAATACCCATTCAAGACCAATCGATCAATACAATCATAGGTACCATCTATTATTTCCTTATAATGTTCTGTTATGTTATCTTTGTACTTCATGAAGCTAAATTACTTCATTATTTGTTTGTCAGTATTTTTTTCCCGCAAGGGTTTTTTTCTAAGCTCGCCTTAGAAAAAACGTAGTAACTCAAAACCCTGATGGTTGATGTAATTGCTTTTTCTTATCCGGTTACTGCACAGTGCGGATTCGTTAACTATCTGCATGGCAATACGAGGTTCTATATCTGCATCGGAACATCCGGTATAGCCCTTGATTAAATCCCAGTTGCC
>JAHYJP010000013.1 GCA_019429055.1 Bacteroidales bacterium | reverse complement strand
GAACTGGGAGTTAGTCAGCAGGAGCGTATCAATCAGGATATTATGCTTATAGGTGAAATGATGGAAAAAAACCGGGAGTTGATGGCAAGCCTGAACAACCGTATCCGAAATGCAGACCAGCGGGTTTCCGGTTTTGAGCAAATGGTAGAACGGTTAAATCAAACTATTGAAGAGAAAGAAATAGAAATACAGATGCTCAGAGAGCAACTAGCTAAAATGAACCTCCAAGTTGATTTACTTATGGCTCGTGTTGATACACTGGAGGAGGAATCAGAACGTAAAAGCCGTCTTCTTCAGGAGCAAACCCTCGAAATGAATGCTGCATGGTTTGCCATGGGTTCACGGCGCGAATTAATTGATAATAACATTATTTCAAGAGAAGGCGGATTCCTGGGGATCGGCCGGTCCAACCAGCTCAGATCCGATTTTAACAAGGACTTTTTTACCCGCATTGATGTAACCCGCGATTTTGAAATAACCATTGCAGGAGAGAATCCTGAGTTGATCACATCTCATCATTCAGATTCCTACCAGATTGTGCAAGAAGAGGGAGAGACCCTTTTGCGGATATCAGATCCCGACAGGTTCTGGAGCGCCACGCGATACCTGATTATTCAGATTCGATAGGTCCATTTCAATATAAAAACAAAAAGGTGGATGTTGCAAACGCAGCATCCACCTTTTTAGTAAACTAAACTGAACAGTATTTTCAGAAACCGTTGAGTTCCATGGTTACTGTAGGTATGAGCAGGATGAATCCCAGGATGATGAGCATTAGAATAAGTGGCCAAACCCATTTTACCCATTTATGATAAGGAATCCGGGCTACACCCAGCACTGCAATCAAAACTCCTGAAGTGGGAGTTATCATATTGGTGAAACCGTCACCAAACTGAAATGCCATTACCGTTGCTTGCCTTGAAATACCTATCAGATCGCTGAAAGGAGCCATGATGGGCATGGTAATAGCTGCCTTGGCCGATCCTGAGGGTATTACGATATTGATGATGGTTTGTATTACGTACATGGTTCCAACGGAGGCCACATTGCCAAAATTTCCCATGCTTTTTGACAACCCGTAGAGGATAGAGTCAATGATTCCCCCATCTTCAAGCACAACGATTATGCCCCCTGCCAGTCCTACAATTATAGCTGCAGACATGATGTCCTTAACCCCATCCAGAAAAAGTCTGGCTATATCACTGGCCGATTTGTCGATGGCCAGCCCGCTGGCTATACCCATGGCAAGAAACAAGGTTGCTATTTCCATTACGTACCATCCGTAACCCATAACTCCCACAATCAGGAAGATAATAGTATAACCCAGTAGAAGCAGGATAAAGAAATGCACTGATTTGCGCAGGGAGAAAATACCTATGATGGCAAAGAGTACGGTAAATAACGGCAGAATCCAGAAGGTAAAAGAGCTGTTACCCACAGTCATGGTAGTAACAGGGTACAAAACTGAAAAAACAATGAGTGCTGCAAGAGTAAAGCCATATACAATCCATGCCATAAGCGGCGTGTAGTAAGTTATTTCGGCAGATTCGGCCTTATCGCGTTTGCGCCAGTAACTATCCTCTTCATACATAATGGATGAGGTTGGATTTTTCCGGATCTTTCGGGCATAACGCAATACAAATGTTATACCCACAATATTGATAACCAGCCATGCAAACATTCTGTATTCAATGCCTGAAAAAAGAGGCAGCTCGGCAAGCCCCTGGGCAATTCCTATGGTAAAAGGGTTCAGGATAGCTCCGGCAAAACCCAGGTGTGCACCTATATAAACCATGCTCACCCCCATCAGGGAATCATACCCCATGGAAATGGCCAAAGGAATGAGTATTATAACAAAAGCGATGGTTTCTTCACTCATGCCGAATATGGCTCCAAAAACACTAAAAAGTACCATAATAAGCACGATGATGATATTGTCAACACCGAGTTTGTGCATAAATGGGTTCGTTTCCAGTTTCTTTGTAAATTTAAGAAAGGCAAAAATTCCAACATCGATGGCTTTGCTGTGGTTCATGATCCAGAAAGCTCCACCAATCATCAAAATAAAGATGATAATATTACTTTGCTTGACAAATCCTTTGAAGAGCGCTGAAAACACCTGCCAGGTCTGAATATTACTGTTAAATTTTGCCTGGTATTCTTCCGGAAGGTTTTCTTCGTAATGAAAAACCATTTCGGTTTTTTCTTTGCCGTCAATAGTTTTAGTTACTTCGATATATTTGCCCGGCGGAATAAACCAGGTGAGAACAGCAGCAATAACGATAATTCCGAAAACAATAACGTAAGTGTGTGGAACTTTCTTCAACATAAAAAGGTCAGATTTGAATTTATTTCATAGAAAATTTTTCACCGGGAAGAGTAAATGTTAATTCTTAGATGTTTTCCGCACAGTTTGATGTTTTTCTTTTATAGAATTGCTGTACTTAATTTTTGTTTAATGTTATAAAAAACCGCGACATCACTTATTGCAACACAAGAAAAAGTAACCATGGATACTTTAATAGTTGAATTTAGTGATCCCTGGGTGTAACTTTAATTTTGCTTATAAAAAGAAAAATCTACAATTTCATAAGCTTAATTTGCATTGCAATTATACTAAGTTTTATTAAATAATACACTGAAACCTTAAGAGTTTTCTTGTAAAAAAGAAAGTAAACATCTGGTTTTACTTTTTTTGAAAAATAAGAAAAATTCTGTTGAAGCTCCTTTTAAGTTGGCATAACTGAAAAACAACACGACCAATAAACTCTTATTGTAATTCTGTAACTATAGAAAATATTACTATTTGTATCTTTCCACCACAATAAATATCAATATCATTTCAGGGAAATACATCTTTGTAAATTTCTATTAATTTTGCAGCCGGTTAAAGGATTAAAGAATATCAGTTTTTTGCTGTTATTCTGATGTTAACAATTAGAATTAAATTTTAAGATATAAATATGGAGCAATTGAAAAGGCAGCGAATTTATGATTTGCTGAAAACTGACTCAACTGATTTACTGGGAAAGCATATCAATGTAAAAGGTTGGGTTAGAACCAAAAGAGGAAATAAAAATGTTGCATTTATAGCTTTAAACGACGGTAGCATTATCCATAATATTCAGTTAGTTGTGGATGTTCAGGAGTTTAATGATGATGAGCTTTTGAGAAAAATTACCACGGGATCCTGTATTTCGGTAATTGGAAAGCTTGTTGAGTCGCAAGGCAAGGGTCAAAATGTTGAGATCATCGTCTCGGAAATTGAACTCTTTGGCACTGCTGATCCCGATACTTATCCTCTGCAAAAGAAAGGACACTCTCTGGAGTTTCTCAGGGAAATTGCGCATTTGCGACCGCGCACCAATACATTTGGAGCTGTTTTCAGAATCAGGCATGCACTGGCTTTTGCCATTCACAAATATTTCAATGATCATGGTTTTTATTATCTGCACACACCCATCATTACGGGTTCAGATGCTGAAGGTGCAGGTGCCATGTTTCATGTTACAACCATGGATTTGAATAATATTCCCAAAACAGAGGAAGGAAAGATTGACTATGAGCAGGATTTCTTCGGGAAAGAAACCAATCTCACCGTAAGTGGTCAATTGGAAGGAGAGCTTGGAGCTCTTGCACTGTCAAACATTTATACTTTCGGACCAACCTTCAGAGCTGAGAATTCGAACACATCGCGCCACCTGGCCGAATTCTGGATGATTGAGCCTGAAATGGCCTTTTACGACATCCATGACAATCAGGATCTGGCTGAAGATTTTCTCAAATATCTTATTAAATATGTTCTTGAAAATTGTAATGATGATCTGGAGTTTTTACAGAAGATGTATGACAATGAGCTGATTGAGCGGCTTAAATTTGTTACCGAAAATACCTTCGAACGTCTTTCCTACACCAGAGCCATTGAAATACTTGAACAATCGGGTCAAAAATTTGAGTATCATGTGAAATGGGGCGTCGACCTTCAGAGTGAGCATGAGCGATATCTCGTTGAGAAACATTTCAGAAAGCCGGTTATACTTACCGATTATCCGCGTGAGATCAAAGCCTTTTACATGAAAGTAAATGATGACGGAAAAACCGTAAGAGCCATGGATGTCCTTTTCCCGAAAATCGGGGAAATCATTGGCGGCAGTCAGCGTGAAGAGAATTATGATACCCTGCTCGGCAGAATCAGAGAAATGAATATTCCTGAAAAAGATGTTTGGTGGTATCTCGAAACCCGTAAATTCGGAACCGCTCCACACAGTGGTTTCGGGCTTGGTTTTGAGCGACTTATGCTTTTCATTACAGGCATGGGTAACATACGTGATGTTATACCATTCCCACGCACGCCCCAGAATGCCGAATTTTAATCTCCGGCTCTCGGGATTATGAAAAAAAATTCTTAATTTGGCAATGCCTTAGTCTTAATGGGACAGGGTCAGGAAAACAGATTCTTAAACATTAATACTTATGTTAAAGCAACGGTTACAGCAAAAGCTTTTGCAGAAATTATCGCCACAGCAGATTCAGCTCATGAAATTGCTGCAACTGCCTACTGTATTGCTCGAACAGCGCATTAAAGAAGAAATCGAAGAGAATCCTGCCCTTGAGGAAGGTGCCGATGATGAGTTTGATGAAATAGACTCAACGCAGGATGAAGAATTTGGAGATGATTTTGAAACGGATCCGGATAACAAAGACTTTGATGAGCCTGAACATGATCCGGACAATGAATTCGATATCAGCGATTACATTGATGATGATGAAATTCCCAATTACAAACTGGCTGCCAATAATACCAGCGCTGATGATGAACACAAGGAAATTCCCATTTCAACATCCTTTAGCTTTCAGGAGTATTTGCTTTCGCAACTGGGCTTAAGAGAACTTACTGAAGAGGAAAATCTTATAGCCACACACATTATCGGTAATATTGATGATGCAGGATATCTGCAACGTGATATTCACTCCTTAATTGATGACCTTGCATTTTCGCTCAACGTAAAAACCGATTTTAAGGAAGTGCTCGAATTATTGAGGGTAGTTCAGGAATTTGACCCACCCGGTGTGGGTGCCCGTGATTTGCAGGAGTGTCTGTTGCTTCAGATCAGAAGAAAGAAAAACGGAAGCAAATCCATTGATGATGCTAACCTGCTTCTGGAAAAGAATTTCAATGATTTCACCAAGAAGCATTACCAAAAGATACAGAAAAAGCATAATCTTTCAGATGAGGATCTTAAAGCTGCCATAGATGAAGTTCTCAAGCTTAACCCAAAGCCCGGCAACACACTTACCGAAGCAGGCCGTTCGGCCCAGTATGTTGTTCCGGATTTTATTCTGACGTCATTTGATGGAGAACTTGAACTTACGCTGAATTCAAGGAACGCACCTGAGCTCCGTGTCAGCCGTACATATGCCGATATGCTTGAAACCATGCATGAGCAAAAAGGCAAGAATAATCCGAGGCAAAAGGAAGCTATGATGTTTGTCAAACAAAAACTTGATGGTGCCAAATGGTTTATTGATGCCATCAGGCAAAGGCAAAACACATTACTGGTAACTATGGAAGCAATAATGGATTTCCAGAAAGAATATTTCCTTACCGGCGATGAAACGAAAATTAGGCCTATGATCCTTAAGGATATAGCAGACATTGTACAACTCGATATTTCTACCATTTCAAGGGTGGCCAACAGCAAATATGTGCAAACACCTTACGGTACTTTTCTCTTGAAAACATTGTTTTCAGAATCTCTGCAAAATGAAGACGGGGAAGAAGTTTCCACCCGCGAAGTAAAAAAGATATTGCAGGACTGTATCGGAGCCGAAGACAAAACCAAGCCTGTTACCGATGAGCAACTTACCAAAATTCTCAAAGACAAAGGTTATAACATTGCCCGCAGAACCGTAGCGAAATATCGCGAACAACTCAACATTCCTGTGGCCCGATTAAGAAAGGAGCTGGTTTGATTATCAGGAAGAATTTCTTATTTCGCCTTGCAAGTGCGGTATTTCATCCTTTGTTTATGCCCACTTTTGCCATGATCATTTTATTTTTAATTCCTTCATACGTGGCATTTTCGATATCAGCACAGGCTCAGCGATTAATTATAGTAATCGTATTTATAAATACCTGTATTGCCCCTTTGTTAGCTATATTATTCATGAAGAGAATCGGTCTGATTTCCAATGTTATGCTCTATGATAGGGTTGACAGGATATACCCGGTTCTGGTCACTATCATGTTCTACCTTTTTACATGGTATCTTTTCCGGCAGGCAAACCTACCTTCTCTTACCATATATTTTATTGTGTCGGCCACAATACTCACATTGATTGGTTTTGTTATTACATTTTACTGGAAAATCAGTATCCACATGATGTCAATGGGAGGGTTTACCGGATATTTGATTGCTGTTTCAATGGCACTAAGGTATGATATTCCTTTACTTATCATTGCCAGCATTCTTATTTCAGGCTATTTGGGAACTGCCCGTATACAATTAAACGCCCATAATCCACCCCAGGTTTATGCCGGGTATATTACGGGCGTTTTGGTTATGCTATTGTTGTTTTTCTATTTCCGCTCCTAGAAGATGATAAATGACAGACCGATACTTAACACACTTGCATCCTGAGCATTGTTTCCTTCAAAAATATCGGTAAGATTAATGAAAGTATTCAGGTTAAACCTTCCGTAACCTATGCGGCTGTGGAATCCGAACATAAAACTTTCAATATTGTCAAGTTTGCCTTCCTTTCGTTTTGTTTCCCGGCCACCGGGACTTTCTTCACCCACAAATTTTGTATGAGCATTCACAAGTAACCCAGCTTTTACCCCAGCATGAACCCGGAAAGTTTGTGGAGTGTTGCGGGTTCTGAAACGCAATTCCAATGGAATATTCAGATAGTTAAGGCTGATTTTGTTTTTATCATAATCGACATCAATGGGGGAAAAACCATGCATTCCATTATTTCTCAAATAAAGATTATCACTATATATATTATGACTTACAAAACCTAAACCTGCAGCAAAACTGAAATTGGAATTACTTATGGGAAAATCCTGCAGATAATCAATGGTAAAACCGCGGTTAATTGCCTTGGTTTCCATATCACCTGGAAGATTTGACCAAATATCAGTAAAAAGGCCAACAATTAAGCGATCTTTCGGGCGCATGCGTGGTATTTCCTGCGAAAAAACATCAATGGACAGGAGTATAAATGCAGCAAATAATAGGATGAATTTTTTCATGATCGAATATTTAGGTTCTTACTAAGTTTTTTATGCAAATGTCGCTTTGAATTTCAAAAATAATGCCATTTTGCGAGAATGCATAATTTAATCTTCCTGAATTAGTGATTCATCTTAATAACCAGTTTTCCTTTCACGCGACCTGTTTCAATATGTTTGTGTGCATTGGCTGCTTCTTCCATAGAATAAACTTTTTCAATACTTGCCTTCAGCTTTCCTTGTGCAATAAGGTTTGTAAGATAGTCCAGGTCTTTACTCAGGGGCTTGGTTAGTATTCCAAATGCTTTTTTATTAACCATCGGATTAATGATTTGCCGCAGCATGACCGGGGGAGATGGTATGGTTGTAATAAATACGGATTTTTCTTTGAGAATTTTTTTGCATTTTCCGAATGATGATTTGGCAACTGCATCCAATATAATATCAAATTTATCTGTCAGCTTTGTAAAATCTTCCTTTTCATAATCAACCACATGATCGGCACCGAAGCTTCTCACAAAGTTTATATTTTTACCTGAGCACACGGCAGTAACTTCTGCACCGAATGCTTTGGCAATTTGTATGGCAAACATGCCTACTCCGCCTGAACCTCCGTTGATCAGAACTTTCATGCCCTTGCTGATATTTCCCTTATCCCTCAGAGCCTGCAATGCAGTAAGTCCCGCAAGAGGTATTACCGCAGCTTCGTTGAAAGAAATATTCTTAGGCATAAGGCTCAGCAGATCTTCTTTTACATTTACATACTCAGAGTATCCTCCAACAGAAATGGGGAGCATGGCATACACCTTATCGCCTGGTTTAAATGCTGATTGTGTGGATCCGGTTTTCTCAACAATACCTGAAATTTCGCCACCCGGAGTACGGGGTAATTTGGCGCGGTAGATAAATTTAAGTGCACCTTTACGGATCTTGTAATCCACAGGATTTATACCTGCAGCCATTATTTTTACAAGTACTTCGCCATCAGCAGGTTCATTGATCCTGAAATCTGCAACCTTGAGAACATCTGCGTCCCCGTAAGCTTCATAAATTACTTTCTTCATAGGGTATATTTTAAATAATAAACACATCACAACTTCCTAAACAAAAAAGTACTTTGATTTGTTGGAGTGCTAAACAATTGATTAAGAATGTTATTTATAATTTCGATCATTAAAATTTATCTGATACAATGGCCAAGTTAAATGGAAAACCTGTTCCCGAAAAGGAAAAGCCTGAAATACTTTACGTTTTTGATCCGCTTTGTGGATGGTGCTATGGCTTTAGTCCGGTTATTACGCGGTTAAAAGACCAATTGAATTCAGATGTTGACTTTCTTGTTTTATCAGGAGGCATGGTTAGGGAAGCCAGCCCCATTGGTGAGATTGCGGGTTATATCAAAACTGCCTATAAAGTGGTTGAAGATACTACCGGAGTTAAGTTTGGCGAAAATTTTCTCAATGATATTCTGGGAAATGGTAATGCCATTTTTTCTTCAGTACCGCCAGCAAAGGCATTAGCGGTTTTAAGAATTCATAAACCGGGTAAATGTATTGAAATTGCTGCCAGGCTTCAAAAAGCTATTTATTTTGATGGTATAGAGGTTGATGATTATACTGCTTATTCCCAGATAGCAAAAGAATTTGGAATGGAACCTGATGATTTTCTTTTACAGGTAAAATCAGCAGAAATTGCAGAAATAGTTGAAAATGAATTTAAACTGGTAGCCGGGATGGGGGTAAACGGTTATCCTACAGTTTTGTTGCGCAATGGAAAGGAAACCCAATTACTCTCGCGTGGTTATATGGACTATGAAAGTTTGTATAACGTTGTTAAAGAGTCGATTTCCACTTAGTTCATTTAAGCTGTTTTTTCTGAAATGTTTTTTAATGGGGCGGGTTTAAAATTCACCCTTTTTTCTATACTTTTGCGCAAAGAAAAATTAAGGAAAACAATAATATCTTAATTTATGGGAAGAGCATTTGAATATCGCAGAGCAGCCAAAGAGAAGCGCTGGGATAAGATGTCGAAAGTGTTTCCGCGACTGGCCAAAGCCATTACTGTTGCGGCAAAAGAAGGGGGTGCAGATCCTGATCTCAACTCGAGGCTCAGGTCGGCCATTCAAAATGCCAAGGCACAAAATATGCCCAAGGACAATATTGATGCCGCCATCAAGCGGGCATCAGGAAAAGATGCCGCTGATTTTACTGAAATTGTTTATGAAGGCAAAGGGCCACATGGAGTGCTGGTTGTTATTGAATGTGCCACAGATAATCCCACACGAACTATTGCCAATATTAAATCGTATTTCAACAAATTGGGGGGAGGCCTTGTGCCCACGGGCTCACTGGATTTTCTTTTCAGTCGGAAAGCTGTATTCCAGTTCGACAAAACTGATGATATGGATGTTGAAGAGCTGGAGCTTGAACTTATTGATACCGGTTTGGAGGAAATAGAAGAAAACGAAGGAGTTATTTACCTGTATGCTGATTATCAGGACTTTGGTTCAATGACTCAGGCACTGGAAGATAAAGGAATAGAAGTTACAAAAGCCAATCTGCAACGTATACCCAACTCTCCTGTTGAATTTACTGAAGAACAACTGGAAGAGATCGACAAACTGATTGATAAGATTGAAGATGATGATGATATTCAGGCTGTTTTCACCAATATTGCCTGATTATTTATCCAATACATGTTCAACCGGAACTTTTTCTTCAGGAGCAATATTTTTTGCTCCTGTTTTTTTTGACTCTTCATAGATCTTCATCCATGAAAAAAGTCCGGCAATGGCAATGCCCAGGAAAACAAAGTACTGAAAACTGGTAAATACCAGGCCCTTCTCAAAATAGAGAGGCACGGAAATGATATCGCCAATGATCCAGTAAATCCAGTTCTCAATGCGCTTCAGGGCCATGAATAGCATTCCCACAAGAAAAATGGAAGTTGTGAAGGAGTCAACATACATCAGCTTCAAGCCTTCAAAATACACATAAGTATCGAGGTAATCCTGATCGTTTCTATTAAATACCCAAAGCATTCCCAGGATTACAAAATAAAAGACAAAAACAGCGGCAATACCCAGTAATTGCTGCTTTTTGGTATTCCATCGAATGGGAATGATCTTTTTTTCCGGCCCCTTGCGTGTCCACATGTACCAGCCGTATACACTCATCAGGAAGTAGAAAAAGTTTATGCCCATATCGGCATATAACTTGGGTTCTATAAGGATATATACATAAATTAAAACCGATACAATTCCTGTGGGATAAACCAGAATATTGGCTTTTTTGGCATACCATACACTCAGCAAACCAAATATTACGGCTATGATCTCCAGCAATGTGGTCTCCATTATATTCTGCTGGAAGGTTTCAAAAAAGGTATTTAGTAACATAGAAATCGGGAATAAATTTAAAAACCCTGCAAAGGTAAAACTTTTATTATATAAGAATGACCGCAGAAGCTAACATCTTTCATTGAAGAAATGTTGAGTTTTGAGCTTTAGTGATTATTCAAAACAAACTTATCTGCCCTTAATTTTTTACCTTTGCCTGTTGGGCAGAATTACAAATCTTAAAATATATACAAAATTGTTATTTAGCGAATTGAAATTAAACGATCATCTGATGCAGGGGCTTGATGCCATGGGTTTCAAAGAAGCAACCCCTATTCAGCAAGATGCCATACCTGCTATTCTTGAAGAAAAAGACCTCCTTGCATGTGCACAAACCGGTACCGGAAAAACTGCGGCATTTGTACTACCTATTATTCATAAGATCATTGAGCAGCAAACTTCGGGTGTTAACACCCTTGTTATAGTTCCCACCCGGGAGCTTGCCCAGCAAATTGACCAGCAGATTGAAGGACTGGGATATTTTGTTTCAGTGGGCTCAATGGCTGTATTCGGTGGGGGTGACGGAATCAGCTGGGAGGCTCAGAAAAGGAGTCTGACAGAGGGAGTAGACATTGTTGTAGCAACTCCCGGCAGGCTTATTGCCATGCTGTCAATGGGCAAAATTGACTTTTCCAAAATCAAGCATCTGGTGCTGGATGAAGCCGACCGCATGCTTGACATGGGGTTCTTTGACGATATAATGCGAATCATGAGTTATTTGCCTGAAAAAAGGCAAACCCTGATGTTCAGTGCTACTATGCCCCCGAAAATTGAAATCATGGCCAGAAAAATTCTCAGCAACCCCTTGAAGATAAACCTATCCCTTTCAAAACCCGCAGAGGGTGTTATGCAGCAGGCATACGTGGTTTTTGATGATCAGAAAGATGATCTGCTTATGAATCTGCTGGCAAATCTGGAATATGAGTCTATGCTGATCTTTGCTTCCACAAAGGTGAAAGTGAAGAAAATTCATGAGATGCTGAGATCAAAAAAAGTGGATGCAGCAGCTTTTCATTCTGATCTGGATCAAAAGGTACGTGAAGATATTTTACGTAAATTCAAGAATAAGCTCCTTAAAATCATTGTTGCAACCGATGTTTTAGCGCGTGGGATTGACGTTGACAATATCAGCATTGTACTCAACTATGATGCACCGGGCGATCCGGAGGATTATGTGCACAGGGTGGGCCGCACAGCCAGGGCAACCCGGACAGGTCGTGCCATTACATTTATTGGCAAACTGGAACAGCGAAAATTTGCAGGTGTTGAAAAGCTTATCGGTTATAGCGTTGAAAAAGTTACTTTGCCTGAAAAAATAGGTAAAGGTCCTGAATATAATCCGGGAAGCAGCAGAGATAGCGGAAAACCCAAATGGCGAAGACCCGGCGGAAAAAGCAATGATCGCGGAAAGAGCAATCAGAGCTTTAAGCCCAGGCATAAATCGGAACGTGATAAGGATGAAAGACCTTTAAAAAATTTTCGCAGAAACAGAAACCAGAAGGATAATGACGCATAACCGGTGTTCTGATCAGAACGTATAAACCAAATTAGGAATCTATTTTTTTTATGCTGTTTATTTAAGAGATGGAACGCGGATAACAATGTTTTTTAAACGCGGATTAAATAGATTGAATCTGTGAAAATCTGCCTTGCTTAGCATCTGCGCTATCTGCGTTCCAAATATAAAATGATTAACTAAACTACATTGAATCTTATATCCTGATTAATGAAATGTAATTCTCTTTGCTTGCAAATAACAATAGGTTTGTTGTTTATGCTCTCATGGCAGAATCCAACCACCGCCCAGATTGACTCAACTTTTCGCTTTTATTTTTATGATCAGCGCTATTCCTTATTTGAAGCATTGCCGCGGACTCAGGGAAAGATCATCATGCTGGGAAACAGTATAACCAATGGCGGAAACTGGAGTGAGCTGCTTAATAATTCTGATGTACTAAACCGGGGTATCTCCGGCGATAATACATTCGGTATTCTGAACCGGCTGGATGAAATTGTTTCCCTTCAACCTTCCAAAGTGTTTCTCCTGATCGGGATTAACGATCTGGCGCGCGAAACTCCGGTAGAAGTAATACTGAATAATTACCGCAGAATTGTTTCAAAAATTCAGCTGGAATCCCCGGAAACGAGAATTTATGTTCAAAGTCTTTTTCCCACCAATAATGATTTTGACCATTTTCCACGTGCCCAGAATAAAGAAAATGAAATAAGATCTGTTAATAAGGGGATTGAAGAAATTGCCAAAGAATACGGCTTAACTTTCATTGATCTTTATCCTCATTTTCTTGATGAGGAAGGTAAACTAAGCAGGAAATACACCAACGACGGGCTTCACCTGATGGGAGAAGGATATCTGAAGTGGGCGGAAATTTTAAGGGAATTCTTTAACGAGTAAAAAGGAGAGTGAAAACGGGGTTGCTTTCTATTTAAATCTGATATAAAGTAAAATGATTAATTATTCTGGTTTTCAAGGATACAAAATATCAGAAGATTTTTTATTTTTGGATTTGATTATCCGTCAATAAGATCAGAAGATGCGAAAAATTTCCTTTATACTGGTTTTCTATGCAATAAACATCTGGTACTGTTCTCTTCAGGCTCAGGTTCCCGGTGTTTCCCGGGATAACTTAAAAAACTATGAGGCATCAGTAAGTTCGCCTAAAGAACTTAAGGATAGCATCCAATGGGAGCCCACAGAAAGACTATTGCCCGATACTGCCCAAAACAAGTTGTTTCAGAAATTAACCCCTCTGGATTTTGAGAACAATATTTTTTCTGTAAAGAAAAGCGATTCATTGGGTCACATAAAGATCTGGGTTCCTGATCAGAGTGGGTTTTTATTAATTAAAGAACCTGAAAATGCAAACAATGGTTTTTTACTTATATTGGATCCTGATTGAGATTTTTTTGAATGCTTTAGCATTTTTTTAAATTCCGGTTTTTTTACAACCTTTTTTTGGGGTTTTCAGCTTCTCATAATAAAATTGAAATGGTTAAATGAATATTTTGCAGGGCAATTTTAGAACCAGAATTGCTGCTTATGCAATATATAAATATATTTAACGAAAACGCCCTCCGTTTATACATTCAAAAACACTATTTTTACCGCGTTTTTATTGCATGCAAATCTGATTGTAAAACATTTAATTTTATGAAGCATAGTATTTTTGCAGGACTTCTGATTTTTTTCCTTTCGGTTTTAAGTACCATCGATTCATCAGCCCAGATTTCATCAGAAGTTCGTTATCTCGCTCTCGAGGAGGTAATTACCATTGCCCGTGAGCAATCGCCCGATGCTTTGGCCGCAAGACACCGTTACCGCGGAAGCTACTGGCGTCATCAATCATTTCAGGCGGGTTATTTGCCGGGTTTAAGATTAGATGCAACGCTGCCTAACCTTAACCGTACCATCCAGGCCATTACCTTGCCCGATGGTTCCGATGTGTTTGTAAGAAGAAGTCTGGCATCATCGTCTGGTAATTTGTCATTAAATCAGCGAATTGGTTTAACCGGTGGGCAGATCTTCATGAATACGGGTCTTGAACGAATTGATCTTATCCGTGAAGATGGTAATACCACTTCATTTTTGTCTACACCCATAAATATCGGTTTTACACAACCCATATTCTCATTCAATCCCTATAAATGGGAACGTATGATTGAGCCCCTTCGCTTTCAGGAAGCACGTAAACGTTACATAGAAGATCTTGAAACCATCTCCATGAGGGCCAATAATCTGTTCTTTGATCTTCTGCTGGCCCAGATCAATATTGAGATCAACACGCTCAACCTGGCAAATAATGATACCCTTTATGAAATATCCAAAGGACGTTATTCGTTGGGCAGGATTGCAGAGAATGAACTCCTGCAGATGGAATTGAATGTATTGAACTCTGAAGCAGCACTTGAACAGGCAAGGATTGATTATGAAGCTGCTCTTTTCCGTTTTCGTTCATACCTGGGGATAGATAATGTTGAAAATGTCACACTGATAGTTCCGGATGAACGGCACAATATGGTTATTCAGGTAGATGCTGCACTGGCGCAGGCACGTCAGAACCGGTCAGACATACTCGCCCTTGAGCGCCAGCAACTGGAAGCCGAAAGCCAGGTAAGTCAGGCACGTTCCGAAAGTCGTTTCAATGCAAATCTTTTTGCTGTATACGGCCTTACACAAACCGCAGATAACTTCTCCGATGTTTACGTTGACCCGCTTGACCAGCAACAATTAAGGATTGGCATTCAAATCCCTATTCTCGACTGGGGGGTAGGTCGCGGGAGAGTAAGAATGGCAGAGTCAAACCGTGAACTTGTCAATACCAATGTGGAGCAGGCATTGATAGATTTTGAGCAGGAGGTGTTTCTGCGGGTAATGGAATTCAACATGCTCGATCGCCAGTTAATGATCGCCTCCAAAGCAGATACCATTGCCGAAAAACGTTACGAGGTTTCGCGCCAGCGTTATCTTATCGGTCGTATTGATATTCTTGAACTCAACATTGCTCTTGAAGAAAAAGACCGCGCCAAGCAGCGATATCTTGCTGCAATGCGCAATTACTGGAGAGGTTTTTATGAGATGCGCCGGCTTACTCTCTATGATTTTAAGGAAGACGGACCCATTACGTTGAATTTTAATGAAATCTGATCATGCTTGACCTGTCAGATGCCACAATTGATAAAATCATTGTGCACAAGGTGGGAAACCCTTCTCATGATGAGCAGTTGAATTGCTCAAAAGATGCATTTCCTTTAAATGATCCCGATCTGGAAGCAGTCCTTTCGCGTTTCTTTTTGGCTCCTTTTCATAAAAAAGACCTGGGCTTTTACAATTTCAGGCACGACTCTGATATTAATCTCAATGAGATGTTTCATTATACGGGCAAAATTTTCAATCCTGATGAGAGTTTTGTGCTGCAGTCGGTAAATATTGCCAGGCATCTTTACGATAAATCCCATCACCCGAAAGTAAAATCGGGCGAATTGTATATTGTTCTGCTTAACAACTGTATGGTGGAAGATGAATTAACCGATGCACTGGGAATTTTTAAATCGGAAAATAAGGATACATTTCTTAAGGTTTATGCCGGTGGTGATAACTTCTCCATCGAATACCAGGATGGAATTAATATTAACAAACTGGATAAAGGCTGCCTGATCTTTAATACCGAAAAGGATCAAGGTTATAAGATGTGCATCGTTGATAAAACCAATGCTGAAGAATCGCGATTCTGGAAGGATGAGTTTTTGAAAGTTGCACCCCGCGATGATGATTATTACCACACCCGGATGGTGATGAATATGGCCAAAAGCTTTTGTAATACGCAGCTTGTGGAAGAAAACGATGTTTCACGTAACAAGCAACTGGAAGTAAAAGATAAGGTAGTTCAGTATTTTTCAGAAAACGATGCATACAATACAGAAGCATTTGAACAGGAAGTATTGGCTGAACCCCAGGTCATTGACGCTTATCGCGATTTTCGGCGTCAATTTGCCGAACAACAGCAATTGCTTACCAAAGATGATTTTCAGATTGCCGAACATGCAGTGAAAAAGGAAAAGAAAAATTTCAAAAGTGTGATCAAGCTTGATAAAAACTTCCATGTATATGTGCACGGAAATCCCAATATGATTGAGAAGGGATTTGATGATGGAAGGGGTAAGTTCTTTTATAAGCTTTATTTTGAGGAGGAGAGCTAGGTTGGTTTATGGGTTACTGAAGCGAAGCGGAAGTCCCGAGAGCTTAAGCGATTCGGGAATAAGTTGAAAAGCAGATAGGTTTAAAGATTTTAGAGTTGATAAAATACCATTTGGAATTCTTATCTTTAGTGCATATTAGTTTAAACCGATAAAATGAAATTGATAACTATGGAAGGATTTAGTACACTATTGATCGTATTGGGAGTTTTTGTCCTTTTTGCTATTCTGGGATACAACCGGCTGGTGCGTTTACGCAATATGGCTGAAAAGGCTTTTGCCAGCATTGATGCCATGGCAAAGAAACGTTATGATCTCATTCCTAACCTTGTTGCCACTGTGCAGAAGTATATGGAACATGAAAGGGCAACCCTTACTGAAATAACTGAAATGCGCGCCAAAGCGGTTTCAGGTAATCTTTCTGATAATGAGAAGGTTGATCTCGATAATAAAATTTCACGTGCAATGGGTGGTATTATGGTTGCAGTGGAAAACTATCCTGATCTTAAGGCAAATCAGAATTTTATGCAACTTCAGGGCAGCTTGAATGAGGTTGAAGAACAGCTCAGTGCTGCACGCAGGGCTTATAATGCGGCTGTTACAGATTACAATAACGCTTGTCAGATGTTTCCTTCCAATGTATTTGCCATGATATTCAACTTTAAGACCAAGCGCCTGTTTGAAATAAGTGAGAGGGAAAGACAGAATGTAGATGTGAAATCTCTTTTCAATTAATAAACTGAAAACTACCTGAGTTTTTTGGGCTGTGCCCGATAATGGCACATAGCTTTAATCTTCCGGTTATTCTTTAACCATCTGGCTTACTCAAAATATGAAAACACTTCAGGAATTCGAACAATTCTTTAACCAATCCATGATGCCCGATCTGGAGGCTTTGGATGAAAGAAGAAAAACCGTAGTAAAAAGAAGAACGATTGTCATTTTGGTTACCTTGCTGGGCTTGTTGCTGACCACTGTCATTTATATAAATATGGATGCCAGCAAACAGGATAATAACAGTGTTTTCTACTTCATCATATTAATGGCCGCTATTCTTATTACGGGCATTATCATTGGCGGAAGCTGGGCTAGGGATAAGACTTTTTATTCAGATTTCAAGAAACAGGTCATAGAACCCATCGTAAAATTTGTAAGCCCTGATCTTGCCTATGAACCCGATAATTTTGTGGGCTCCGACAGCTTTCAACGGTCCAGGATATTTCTGAACCGGGTAGATCGTTACTCCGGTGACGATATGGTGCATGGGAAAGTTGATAAAACACAGATATGGTTTTCGGAAGTAAAAGCCGAATATAAAACCACCACTACAGATAATAAAGGCCGGACAAAAACAACCTGGCATACAATTTTTAAGGGCTTGTTCTTTATTGCCGATTTCAATAAACACTTCCAGGCATCAACTGTAGTTTTGCCCAACAGGCTTGGGAGAGGATTTCTTGCAGACTTCTTTAAGAAGATGAACCTATCGCGTCGCGAAAAACTGGTTAAGCTTGAAGATCCCGACTTCAACAAACACTTTGTGGTATATGGCGAAGACCAGATTGAAGCCCGGTATGTGCTTAGTACATCACTCATGAATCGCATAAGGGAGTTTAAGGAAAAATATCCTAATCCCTTATACCTCTCTTTCGTAAATTCCTTTCTTTACATTGCTATTGCTTACCGTAAAGATCTTTTCGAACCCAGTTACTTTAAGAAATTGACACGATTCAGCCTGGTTCAGGAGTTCTTTGAAGATATACAACTGGCTGTAAGCATTGTAGAAGAGCTGAACCTGAATAACCGCATATGGACCAAACAGTAGGGAAGTCGAAAGTCGGAAGACGGAAGAAAAATCCAAAGCACGAACCGAGGCGAAGACGAGGTCAGCGAAGCTAAATCCGAAATTCGAAACACGAACCACGAATTATTTAAATATGAGCACATTAACCCAATAACCTATTAACTTGCCACCCTAATACCTGATTGGATCAAAGCCTTTCCCGTAAACACCCATTACTTTGGAGATGGAGATAAACGCATCGGGATCAATGTGCTTAATGGTACGAAATATTTTATTGGTTTCATAACGTCTTACCACTACCATTAAAATTGTACTTTTGGTTTTACTGTACCATCCCTTACCATCAACCAGTGTAACACCACGGCCAATCTCGTTGGCAATTTGTTCGGCAATCTGGTCGGGTTGTTTGCTGAAAATAAACATTTGCACACTTTGACGGTGTCCCATGAGCACCATATCAATGGAGTAGGAAGCCACGCCCATTACAACCGCACCGTAAACAATCACTTCAATCGATTGAAAGATTAAATATGAACTGGCAATTACAAAAACATCCATATATAGTATGAGTTTACCATGACTGATGTTTCTGTATTTATTGATGATCATGGCTATAATATCAGTACCGCCGGTACTTCCACCCTGTGAAAAAACAAGTCCGACACTACCGCCTCCTAAGATACCTCCGATTATGGCAGCCATAAACTTATCCGAAACAACAGGTTCGGTAATGTATTGCTGTAATATACTCAGGAAAACTGATAATACTATTGAACCATAAATTGTACGGATGCCAAAAGATAGACCCAGACTTTTGATCCCAAGAATTATCAAAACAATATTGATAAGAAAAAAAGTTACACCTACAGGAAACCCGGTAGCGTAAAAAATCAATGTACTTAAACCGGTTATGCCCCCGCCTATGATCTCCGATGGAATAATAAAGGCAGTCCAGGCAAGTGCATTTAAAAATAACCCCAATGTAATAACAGAATAACTTTTTAATCCGTTAAGCAGAGGGTTTCGATATATTTTCAGCTTCATAATTTATTAATATATAGGTTGTTGGCACTATTTTCTTTTTATTTTTCAGAAAAGCAAAAGTAAGCAAAGACTTTGAATTACTTAAAAAAACCTAAGCCGGCGTATTAATTATTTATTTTTTCTAACTTTGTGTGTTAACGAACAACTATTCTGTTACTTTTTTCGTTACGTTTAAAGAATTTGATTCAAAAAAGCCCGAGTTATGAAAGCAAAATATCTTAGCATTTTTCTGGTGATCTTATTTCCGGTCATTTTGTTTTCACAGAATCAACCGGCAGAACAACCAGAATTACTCTCCGATGAATACAGCCTTTTCAGTGCCAGGCCTTCTTTTGGAATGCAAATGGGTAGCACCTTTTCAACAGGTTTTGGTGGAAGCATGTTTACCCAGTCTTTTGCTCCACATCTTCAGTTTCAACCCGGACAAAATTTTGCCATAACAGTAGGAACAGTTTTCTCAACATCAAATTTCAGAGGCGGTATGCCCATGTTTATGAATACTTCTGGCGCAGAAATGCCCAACAGGTTTTTAAGCAATACTGTTTATGCATTTGGAGCCTATCAGGTTAATCCCAGGCTTACTGTTACCGGTGGTGCCTGGACCGAACAGAACAATCTGAATATGATGCAAAATCAAATGAACCCTCAGGCTTTTGATTTGAATGCACGGGGTATGATGATGGGCATGGAACTCCGGATTACTGAAAATTTGCGTTTTGGTGCAGAGGTTAGTTTTTCAAAAGGGCATAACCCGTTTAATCCTTATTCCGGCGGGGCAGGTTATTATAGTCCTAATCCTTTTCACCGCAGGTATCCCTGGTAGTATTTGCCATACCTGATTTTACCAGCCTACAATTTCTCCTCTTATTTAAATGCCATGGCTTGTATCAATTTCACATTGTTCCAAACGCATTGAAAAAATATGTCGAAAAATTAAAAAAATCCTTTGTGATTTTGTAAAAAATATTTACATTGTAGTGCTGAAAATTTTAATCATTTTTTGGTTGTTTTTATTGGTTAATGTTGTTTTTGTTTTGGTGGTTAAAAGGCAATAGGCGAGTGCAGGGCTCGCCTTTTGTTATTATATATGCTCATGTTTTTTAAGAGATACTTGCCGGCCAAAGTGTTAAAATTTCATTATTCCCTGTAAAAAAGGAAAAAAGCTCCCCCAACATATTTTTCGTAAATCTCTATAGAGAGATGCAGTTTTTGGATTTAACTTTCTCCTCTCTCAAGTTTAAGTAATGCTTCCATGAAAAATTCAAAACTTGCAGGGCTTAATAAATATATTTTTTGTCCCAGCTTTATTGAGTGCTGAGCAAGTTTTTCTTTTGATCTCTTAATATTTCTGCTAATAGTTTTTGGTTGATTTTTATTGTTTCTGTAAGATCCCGATTGCAGTAAATCATTTTCAAGAATTACATAATCATGATATTTACCCAGCCATTGACTTAATTGTTGGGTTTGCCTGGCATGTGCACCCATAATCCCAGGCCAGAATGAGTTCAGAAAAACATAATGATACCATAAATACTTTACCTGTTTTCTCCATTCGTGTAACAAGTGATCCTCTCGGGTTTTCCTGACAGTTTCCAGTAAGTGGAATCCTTTTTTATACACTTTTTTTGCCCCGAATGCCAGACATTTATGGGTTTCGCCACTTATTTCGAGTGAACTGATTTTATTTGCAGTTTCCCGGAGCGAATCGATCATGGTTTGGGTGTTTCTTTGCAGGTCAGGATTTCTTGAGGTTTGTTTACGGTTTCTTTTTTGTGCCTGTATGTATCTTTTTAGAAAGAGTTTGACAGAATCGGAGCGGCCCCTGATCAGCATGTCCTGCCCAATATCAATGATGGCTGTTATATCCCGGTTCGATGATAGCAATCGTCCCTGATCGCGATAATAGATATTGAGCTCCTGAAAGATACCATCAGCGAAGGCCGTTCGCGATAACCTGAGGAAACTTCGGATTCTTTTAAAGCAAAGTCGGGTTTGGTGAATATTCTCGGGGTTTTTCAGATTTTTACTCAAAAAATCTATTGCAGCATTATTGTAATGCAGAAGTATGCTTTTTACATTGTTCTCAAGGGAACTTTGCAATTGAATTACCGGGTGCTTCATAATAGAATCATTAAATTAACACTTTTACACGGTGGTCCTTATATGAAATATCAATTTCATTTTCTTTTATGATGACTGCGCCCATGCAAGATTCATTGGGATAATTCTGCCTTAAGTCTTTAAGTGGAATCTGCTTCACTTGGTTCATTATTTTATTTTTATTTCCGATCTCTCATTAAGTTTTCAAAAAAAAAGAGAGTCATACAGGTTGGCTGTTTCTTAGTTTGTTAGAGCTTGCCGGGTTTTTTTTCTGATATTTCTGAATGGACCGGGTGCAAATTGCGATAGTTCGTTCAGTAAAACGTTTATTTTGTTAATTTTATAATTATTGCGAATGAGTAAATTACACGATCTTATGATGGTTTGCTCCAGTTGTTCTTCTGAAATATTTCCTTCCATATAATCGGCTATTGTATTGTACCAAAGCAATACCGGCAAATACTTTGCATCCCCCACCTGCTGTTTTTCCTTTTCAATGAGTTTATAACGCCGTGACAATGAGAGTATCTTACTGTAGTTTTCGCAATACGACAGAGCCTGGAAATAATTGCTGTAAAAAAGATGCCAGCGGTTTTTGCTGATTTCCTTTTTGTAGCTGTTGTGAAAAGTATCGGCATAATCTGCTGAATCGTTGTACAACTTATTAGCTGTAAGTGTGCGGATATAAAAAGCAGCGAATCCGATACGATAATAATAATTGGCTGTTTTCTTCAGCATGGGAATGGATTGCTGCATGATGGCCAGGGCATCCTTGTTTTTTTGGCTTTTGAGCAACACTCCGCAAAGGTTCAGAAGGTAAAAGATGTAATCGCTGTTTTCGTGACGGATAGAAAGGTATGCATATTTTTCGGCATCTGCCAGTTCATTGAGTTTGGAGTGCATCATAGCCCGGTTGGCATAGTAATTTGCCAGGATTCTCCGGGAGTAAAAAACACCCGCCTGGAAGCTTCGGTCCAGCTCATCGTAAATGATGCGAAGCTTAGCAAACTCTCTGTAGTTGTAATACATATAAGTAAGTCGCACTGCTGCCCGGTATCGGGTATAGCCGTCAAAATTCGGGTTAAAAAACACTTCGGTAAGAAAATCTTCCCATTGCCGCGATTCCATGTGACTGTCAAAATATTGCCCTACGATATCTTCCGAAGCACAGTTCAATTTGGTATTGATTTTTATCATAGCCTCGTAATGGGCCTGGTTGATTTTCAGATATTCTTCAATGGAATGATAAAAATCGGTTCGGTTGCGGATGAGCAGGAAGTCGCGGTAATAGCGCATCAATTCGTAAAACCGGATAAAATAATAGTGAGTAGGCTCTATTGTTATGGCTTTTTTAAGAAGTTCTTTTTCTTCATCTGCCTGTATCAGATCGGTAAGTATTTTCTTTTCATACCCGATCAGCCAGTCGTAAAACAAATCCACATTCTTGGCTTCCAGGTTGGTTTCAATCCAGTTTTTCATGTAGCTGTAACGACGTTTGTCAACAGTTATATCGTAAGGCAAAATGTTGCGCGGATTTTTGGAGTTATAATTAATCAGATTAAGAATTTTCAGGTTGTCGCTTTGCTCAAATTGCTGAATGCACAGCAAATAATCGAGCTCGTGCGGGTATAAAGCATTGGCAAATTCTGAAAATTTGGAAAGTTTGTTGTGCATAGTGGTATAGAATGGGTGATTGTCAATGCCTTTAAAAACTATTGTAATGTATAGAATATCAGAATAATAAAAAAAATGTGTAAAGAAAATATTCTTATTGTCAACCCCGTAAAGTTAAGAAATCATTCATTAAACGGCAATCATATTTCGGATGTTTGTAATATGAAAAAGTAAGTAATTTAAAATCAAAAAAATATGCGTGAAGTAGTAATAGTATCAGCAGTACGGACCGCCATAGGTAATTATGGTGGAAGCCTGGCCGGTTTTTCGGCTATTGATCTGGGTGTTATCGCAGCCAGGGAAGCCATTCGAAGGGCGGGCATAAAACCTACCAATGTGAATGAAACCATTGTGGGGAATATTCTCTCGGCAGGTCTGGGACAGAATGTTGCCCGCCAGGTATCGATCCATGCCGGAGTACCCGAAACCAGTCCTGCGATGACCATCAACAAGCTGTGTGGCAGCGGACTCAGGGCCGTAAGTATGGCTGCGCAGTTTATTATGTTGGGCGATGCCGATGTAATACTGGCTGGTGGTACCGAGAGTATGAGCAATGCTCCCTATTTGCTTGAAAAGGCGCGTTTCGGCTACCGCATGGGCAACGGCGAACTGGTAGACAGTATGATAAGGGACGGGCTTACCGACGCTTTCAATAATTTCCACATGGGAATAACTGCCGAAAATATTGCCGAACAGTGGGCACTGAGCCGCGAAGAACAGGACGCTTTTGCCGCTGCAAGCCAGCAAAAGGCTGAGAAAGCTTTGGCGCAGGGCCGATTCAAAGATGAAATCGTACCTGTAGAAATACCGCAGCGGAAAGGTGATCCTATAATTTTTGATACCGATGAATTTCCCAAACAGGGAATATCAGTTGAAAAGCTGGCAAAACTTCGCCCCGCTTTCAAAAAAGATGGCACTGTTACGGCTGGTAATGCATCAGGTCTTAACGATGGTGCTGCTATGCTCATCATTATGTCGGCCGAAAAAGCCAAAGAACTGGGAGTGAAACCTATTGCCAGAATCATTTCCTATGCCAGTGCTGCCCTTGATCCCAAAATCATGGGTTACGGCCCTGTACCCGCAACACGTGCCGCCCTCCAGAAAGCCGGAATGACCATTGCAGACGTTGACCTGGTAGAAGCCAACGAAGCTTTTGCAGCACAATCGCTGGCTGTAGGCAAAGATCTCGAGTTTGATATGGAAAAAGTGAATGTAAACGGCGGTGCTATTGCACTGGGTCACCCTATCGGAGCATCAGGTGCTCGCATTCTTACAACGCTGCTTTATGAAATGAAGAAGCGTAATGTAAAAACCGGACTTGCAACATTGTGTATTGGCGGTGGACAGGGAACTTCACTCATTATTGAAAATATTTAAAAGACATTTTTACCTTTAAAAGCATTTAATCATGAAAAAACTTGAAAATAAAATAGCCGTTATTACCGGGGGTGCCGCTGGACTGGGAAAAGCCGGTGCCTTGCGCTTTGCCGCGGAAGGAGCTACTGTTGTAATATGGGATATGAATTCTGAAATGGGCGAAGCTACCTGTAAAGAGGTAGAAGCTGCAGGCGGAAAAGCCACTTTTATGAAAGTAAACACTGCGGTGTATGCTGAAGTGGAATCTGCTGCTGCGAAAGTGGTTGAAAAACACGGTAGGGTAGATATTCTTATCAATAATGCCGGTATTACCCGCGATGCTACACTGAAAAAGATGACCCCTGAGCAATGGCAACAGGTGATAGATGTTAACCTTACTGGTGTTTTCAATTGTGCAAAAGTGCTTGGTGTACCCATGGCCGAACGTGGTTATGGACGAATAGTGAACACTTCGTCAGTAGTTGCGCTTTACGGAAATTTTGGCCAGACCAACTACGTGGCTACCAAAGCCGGTGTAATCGGCATGACCAAAACCATGGCCCGCGAGCTGGGACGCAAAGGAGTTACCGTAAATGCTGTGGCTCCCGGTTTCATTGCCACTGATATGGTTAAAAAAATGCCTGAGAATGTGCTGAAAACCATGGAAGAAAAAGTTCCTCTCGGACGTTTGGGCGAACCCGATGAAATTGCTTCCATTTATGCGTATCTTGCATCTGATGAAGCTGCTTATATCAACGGCGCTGTAATAAGCGTGGATGGCGGTATTACTATTTAAAGATAAGCTCAGATGGCTACGCAACAACAAATCATGGGTGCCTGGATACTGCTGATTGCCTATTCAGCACTTGTATTGTTTTTTGTTATACGGGGGGCATTGCGAACCAAAAACCTTCAGGATTATGCAATTGGCAATCTTAATTTTTCCCCGGCATTTGTAGGACTTTCGTTGGCTGTTTCCATGACCAGCGCCGCCACTTTTGTGATTAACCCGGCTTTGATTACCATATCTGGTATCAGTGGGGTGTTGTCCTTCGGGGTTTTCTTTCCCATTGCCAGTATGATATCTCTGGTGGTTCTTACCAAAAGTTTTCGAAAATATGGTCAGGCTACCAAAGCCACCACTCTGGCACAATGGATGGGACGTCGTTATAATAGCGCACCCTATTCCCTATTTATGGGGTTTATGTCATTTTTGCTTATCACATTTATTGTACTTATACTGGTGGCAATTGCCAAAGTACTGGCAGCGGCGCTTAATCTCAATCAGGTGTACATCCTTGCTTTTATTGTTGTTTTTGTGTTCGGATATATGATGTTCGGGGGTGCGAACTCCCTTGTTTACACCAATACTTTACAAGCTTTCGTAATGCTTGTTGTCGCAATAATCCTTCTTACTTCGGGTCTTGAACACTTCAGAGATGGTATTCAGGGGTTTGTTGATAAACTTGCTGCCATTGACCCGGTTCTGGTGAAAACTACCAATCCTGGCAGCCTGCTCTTCCGCGATTATTATGAAATAATTTTTGCACAGATTGTTATAGGTGTTGCAGTAGTGTGTCAACCTCATATTATTACAAAATCTCTTTTTCTGAAAAAAGAAAGCGAAGTAAATACTTTCCTGGTAAGTGCTGTGATTGCACAGATACTGTTTTTTTCAGTTGTATTTGTGGGCCTTTATGCGCGCATACAGTTCCCTGATTTAACAGTCAATGGTCAGGTACTTAATGCTGATGATGTTATACCAACTTATGTGGTTACTATTTTCTCTTCAGGATGGTTTTCTGTGGTAGTGGGCCTTATAGTTATCCTGGGACTCATCAGTGCCGGATTGTCTACACTGGAAGGGTTAATTCAATCTCTTTCCACAACCATCACTTCAGATATCATTAAACCTTTGTTCAGTGAAAAAATAAAAAACGAGTCAACCTATATGGTTCTTAATAAAATGGCCATTGTTTTTCTTGCGATAGTTTCTTTTTTCATCGCCCGCGACCAGTTGTTGTTCCCCAAGTTGAGTGTTGCAATCCTTGCCCAGAATGGAGTTTATGCCTTTTTCAGCATCGCTTTTCTGCCTATTGTATTGGGAATATTTTCTCCCAATGCCGGTTTGAGAGCAGCGGTAGCAGCTTCGGTTACAGCCCTGGTGGTGCATTTCTCAGTATATTATATGTTACCCATGATGGTGGAAGCCTGGGACCTTAACCTGGGTTTCTTTACTAAATATCTCAAGGGCGAAGTACGTAACCCTGCCATAGCCGCTTCAACAGCCATCGTATTTTCGGTGGTGGTAGGACTTACCGTCCACTTTTTGAATACTAAAAAAATCAGTGAGGTATGAAAAACTTCTCAGAAATATACAAATCAAAGTTAATCACCATTGAAGAAGCGGTGATGAAAATGAAAAGCAACACCGATGTAATAGTTGCCCAGTGTGCTTCTGAGCCCCAGGGCTGTATGTCGAAGTTTCACCTGGCAAAGGACCATGTGCAGAATGTGCAGGTTTTTTCGGTGCTTACCCTTAAACCATACGATTTTTATATGAAGCCGGAGATGAAAGGGCATTTTGAATTGTGCAGCTGGTTTCATGCGCCGGGTTCACGCCAGGCCATAAAGGAAGGTACCGGAACGGTGACCTACGTTCCCAATATGCTGCATCGCGCCGCAACCGACAGGCTTAAGGTTCGTAGTCCGCACATGTTTTTCGGTACTTGCACCCCACCCGACGACAAAGGGTTTGTATCTCTTTCACTGGGTATTACCTATGAAAAGGATATTCTGGAAGTTGCCGAAATCGTGGTGCTGGAAGTAAATGACCAACTGCCCCGTACCCTGGGCGATACACAGGTAAACGTATCGGATGTGGATTTCTTTGTGGAGCATTCGCAAATACCGCCTACCCTTCCATCTCCTGAACCCGACGAAGTGGCACTGAAAATTGGTCAGCACATCGCTTCGCTTGTGGAAGATGGTTCAACCCTTCAGTTGGGTATCGGTGAGATTCCCAATGCCGCAGCCCTTTCACTGGCTGATAAAAAAGACCTGGGTATCCACACCGAGATGTTTGTGGATTCCATGGTAGAACTTTATGAAAAAGGGGTAATCACCAATAAAATGAAAACCCTTCATAAGGGCAAATCCATCTGTACTTTTGCTATGGGTTCAGAGAAAATGTACCAATGGCTGCACAACAATCCTTCGGTCGAATTCCTGCGCGGAAGGTATGTGAACGATCCCTGCATTATTCGTCAGAACAGTAAAATGGTTTCTGTCAATACCTGCCTGATGATTGATTTTACAGGACAGGTGGCCAGTGAATCCATTGGCATCAACCAGTATTCCGGTACGGGTGGCCAGACAGATACTGCTGTAGGAGCAGTGGAAGGGTTGGATGGCAGGGGGAAATCCATCATTGCCTGCCGGTCAACGGCCCGTGGCGGTTCTGTTTCTACCATTCTGCCTGTCCTGCCCGAAGGAACTGCCGTTACCCTGCACCGCAGCAATACCGATTATGTGGTTACCGAGCATGGAGTAGCACGCCTGACCGGTCTTACTGTTAAAGAGCGTACACAGGCACTTATCAGCATTGCCGACCCCGGATTTCGCGATGAACTCAGGCAAAAGGCAAAAGAGATGGGGTATCTTTAACTTAATCCCGAATTGCTTTTAGCTCCCGGGATCTTCGCTTCGATAATTCAATAATCTAATAACTCAATAACCAACATGCTACCCGTAGAAATAATAGGTACAGGCGTTTATACTCCCGGAGAGGCCATCGGCAATAAAGAGCTGATGGCTCTGGCAGGTATAGAGTTCGATGCCGAAAAGCTGGAAAACAAGCTCGGTATCCACAAACGTCACAATGCCCGCTTGCGCGGAATAAAGGAAACCACTGCCGATTTTGCCACCCGGGCAGGTCTCAAAGCCATTGAAGCTGCCGGCATCGACCCGCAGCAAATCGGGCTGATTATGGTGGGTACTGACACGCCGGAATTTATTACTCCTGCTACATCTATTCTGGTACAGGGCCGTATCCAGAAAGGGGAGAAGTGGTCATCCACCTTCGATGTGGGTGCATCCTGTGCCAGCTTTACTATCGCTTTCGACAATGCAGTGCGGATTATGGCTACCGACCCAACCATTGAATACGGTCTGGTAGTGGGCGTTTACAACATGCCAGCTTTTATCCGTGATACCGATGCCTTTGGTCTTTCAATCTTTGCCGATGGAGCAGGGGCTGTGGTGCTCAGGCGCAACCCTGAAGCCCGATATATCAGCAGTCAGTTGCTTACCGATGGAACCCAATGGGACTTTATCGGCATTTATGCCGGTGGTAGCCGCAACCCCGTTACACCTGAACTGCTCAAAGAAGAAAAACAGGGTTTATTAAGTCTGCAGCCCTTGCCCGGTGACCGAAATGTAAGACTGTGGCCTATGGTTGTAAAAAAGCTGCTTCAGAAAGCCCAAATGGACATTGCAAAAATTGATCATTTTATCTTTACCCAGATCAACCGCTCTGTGATTGAAAAGGTAATGGATGAACTTCAGCAACCCCACAGTAAAACCAGCTATGTGATGGATCGCTACGGCTATACCGGCTCAGCCTGTGTACCTATGGCTTTTCACCATGCCGTGCAGGAAGGCAGAATAAAAAAGGGTGATACCGTAATTTTTATGGCATCAGGAGCCGGACTGGCAGTGGGCAGCAATTTGTTTGTATATTAAAAACTTTGAACTCAATAATACTTATGCAAGCTGAAACTATTCAAGCCGGCATTGTTGGTACGGGAATTTACATTCCTGAAACCCGCATGACGGCAGCACAAATATCAGAAGCCACCCGCGGAGTATGGAGCGAACAGGCTGTAGTGGAAAAACTGGGCATCCGGCAGAAAGCCATTCCCGGTTACGGCGACGGCACCCAGGAGATGGGTGTAAAAGCAGCCTTAAACGCCCTTGAAAATACCGGAGTTAAAGCTGATGAGATCGACCTTATTCTTTGCATCGGTGAAGAATGGAAGGAATATCCGCTTACCACATCCGGAATTTATATCCAGGAAAAAATCGGTGCACACAATGCCTGGGCCATCGATATACAGCAACGCTGCGGTACCGGAGTAGCAGCCATGAAAATAGCCAGGGATATGATGACAGGCGATCCCGATATCAACACTGTGATGATTGTGGGAGGGTATCGCAATGGCGACTTTATTGATTATACTGACAACTCCGTTTCTTTTATGTACAACCTGGGGGCTGGAGGTGGTGCTATTATTCTGAAAAAGAACTTTGGAAAAAACCTGCTGCTGGGCACTCATATTATGACCGACGGTTCACTGGCCAGGGACGTGGGAGTTGAGTTTGGTGGTACTGCGAATCCTATCTCATGCGAAAATGTAGGAAAAGCCTATAAATCCCTTCGTGTTTTTGATGAAAAGCACATGAAAGACCGCCTAAACGAAGTATCTATGAAAAACTGGATGTTCTGTATGGAAAAAGCTTTTGAAAAGTCGGGCATTCCCATATCGCGTATGAATTACCTGTCGGTGCTGCATTTCAAACGCTCTATGCACGAATGGTTGTTACAGGAACTGGGATTGACACCCGATCAGAGCATTTACCTGGAAGATTATGGTCATATCGGCCAGATTGACCAGATTTTGTCGCTGCACCTGGCTTTGCAGAGCGGAAAGGTAAAAGATGGTACCATTGTTTCTATGATTGCTGCCGGAATAGGGTATGCCTGGGCTGCCAATGTTATTCAATGGGGGTAAAGGTCAATGCTTATTTTGATGAAGTAAAGTATCTGTAAAACAGATAAATAGTAAATATTTTTAACATAAAAAACGAAATAGTCAACCCCAGGTACTTTATTATTTTGTATGTATGAATTTTTTGTTGACGTAATTTTAACTTTCTGTAAAATAGAACAAAAGCATAGAGTTACACTTTTCCGAAAATGCTTACAACAGTTCTTAATACCTAAAAAAACATCAATTCAATAACAATTAACATCCTAAAATTAACAATTATGAAGAAGAAAAATTTGTTTTCCCTGGCTATGATGCTGATGGCAGCTGCAATGTTAAGTTTTACTGCTTGTAGCAAAGATGACGATGATGATATCAATGGTGATGATGAGGTACCTGAGGGTATTGTTGGAGACTGGAGTTCAGAAGGTGATGATGTGGCTCCATTACTTGTAGCCAATGGCTTTAATGCTATCAAAGCGTATTTTAATGAAGATGGAACTTATCTGGTAGAAGGATTCCTCGAGTCAGGCGGCAAGATTGATTTTGTTGGCGTTTATTCGCAAAGTGAATCGAATGTGAACGGAATATGGAATATTGAACTGATTCAAAGTGCTCCGTCAAGCGCCACCAGCGTAGGTATTTTCCAGATCGAAGAAACCGCCGATGGCAGAAAAATGACTTATGAAGTTGCCCAGGTTGAACCCTCTATCGTAGGTGTTACTCCTCCGACCCCGGAAGGTGGTTTTGGCAGTACCAGTGAAGGTGCTTTTGGTAATTTAAACGTACAGGTTTTTTACGAAATTACCGAGTAAATATTTCTTAATTGTATGTTTATGTCAGCAAATCCCTGCCAGACCTGGGCAGGGATTGTTTTAACCATTCATTATTTCCAAATCCAGATAAGATGAAGAGACTATTTATATACGTGTTTTTGTTCTTTGGGCTTGCGGGTTTCACAGGTTTTGCGCAGCAATCGGCAAGGGTTTTCGATACCGAGGTACCCGGAGAGCCTAATAAACAATTTCAGTTTCTGGCTTTTTACATCAACCAGGGGGTTACTTCCAACTTTTTCCCTACCAACGAATTTCTGCGAGGCCAGGTGATCGGGCGTATGTTTGGCCGCAATACCACAAGTACATCCGATACAGCTACTACTGCCTATATAGAGCAGCGACTCATCCCGTTCTTCATTTATCAGCCTCATCTGTTTAATGGCAAGGCTGTAATGCGGGCAGTCTTCGAGATTGACTGGACCTGGGGCGATGTATCTTATGGTGCCGGGGGCAACCAGGGTGGTGCTGTTTCGGGCCACCAGGTGAATATCCAGACACAGAATGTAGAAATTGAATACATGCCCGCCACCGGCTGGATGATAAACCTCGGCTTGCAGCGCATGTACGATAACCCTTATAATCCTTACCGCACTGTTGCCGATAAAATGCTCCAGAACGGTTATCGCATGACCTACTTTGGTACTCATGCCGTAGGTCTTACTTTATACAGAAACGCCGATTATCACAGGTGGAAAGCAGGATACTTTAAGTTTTATGAGAATGATATTTTCATGAGTGATGATGTTAACATGTATGAGTTTCAGTATGAAAGGAATATCAATAAATTGTGGCGTGCTGCCGTTACATCGCACTACGTAAGAGACCGGGCCCGGGGAAAAGGAGGTATTTCTATCCTGGGGCAGGGACTTAACAGCAACCTGGCCGAGTATAATGGTGTATTCCGTTTCCGGTTTGGTTCAAATCCTTACGAAGCCGATGTGGTTTGGCTCGGAACTCATTTTTCGCGCAATGCCGATATGATGCTTGACCGTTTTGCACTCAACGGGTTCTTTAATTATAACCTGGGAGTTGTTAATGTTCTGCGCGAAGCCGGATGGAGGCAAGGTGCCGATATTGCAGGATTTGCTGCAAACCTCAGGCTGACATACCGCTACGGGCAAACTTTGCAGGACAACGTTAATATCGACATGATGTACACTTCGGGCGATGATAACGGGCTTGAAGACCGTCGTTACAGCGGTGTAATGACTGGTAACTCATGGGCTGCCCCCGGCGGTTTCTGGATAAACTCCGGAGCTTATATTCTGTTTCCACATTCAAATGTGGTAAACCGTTTTACACCTGTGGTTGGCGACCTGTCGAACATGGGCTACGGTTTTACGGGTGGAACAGTGAATTACTCCAAAGGAATAATCCCCCACCGTTTGCATGCTAAAGTGGGTACTGCTGCCGCATTTAGCAACGCAACCCCTGTGGGAGGCGGCAATTTTATGGGGGTAGAAGCCAATGCAGGTATCGTTTATAATTTAGGTCCATTTATGAGCCTTGAACTTCACGCTGCACACCTTTGGCTGGGCGATTTCTTCGACAGTGCCGACGATCGGTACGGATACCCCGTAAATGGTGGAGTACAGGGGCAACGACCTGTGAATCCCTGGACCACGTTTATTGTTTACAAATGGCTTATGTTCTGATAAAAATTGTGCGTTATGCGAAAAATAATATTTCCTTTTATCCTGGTTGCAGCCCTGCTGCTATTCAACAGATGTGAAACCATGAACCCGGTCAACTGGCACCCCTACAACGAAATTAACCCCCTGGAGTCTTTTATGGATCTGGAATATCCTTTTGAAACCCATTGGGCTGATCTGCCCGGTGGTGAACGGATCGCCTATATTGACGAGGGACAGGGTGAAACCACCATTATTTTCATACACGGGCTGGGTAGTTACCTGCCTGCCTGGAAAAAGAATGTTCCGGAGCTGAGCAAACATTACCGGGTAATTGCGATTGATCTTCCGGGTTACGGAAAATCCAGCAAAGTACCCCACTCGGGAATGATGACTTATTACGCAGGTATTATCAATGATTTTACCGATGCACTGGGGCTCGAAAGTGTTGTGCTGGGCGGGCATTCTATGGGAGGACAGATCTCGATGGTAACTGCTTTGTATTATCCAGAGAAAGTGGAGAAGCTGATACTGGCTGCTCCGGCCGGTTTCGAAGAATTTACCGAAGGTCAGAAAGAATGGTTTCGTAATGTTATGACCGTTAGAGGTGTAATGCTCACACCGGTGGAAGAGATCATTACCAACCTGGCATATAATTTTTATAAACTGCCTGAAGATGCTGAATTCATGATCACCGACCGTATAGCTATGCGTTCTGCCAGTGATTTTGAAGCATATTGTTATGCTGTTGTACAATCAGTTAGTGGCATGGTGGATGAAGTTGTGCTTCCTTACCTGCACACAATTGAATTACCCGTACTCATCCTTTTTGGGGAAAATGACAACCTGATACCCAATCGGTTTCTCAATCCCGGTTTTACACACCATATTGCCAGAGCGGGTCACGAAAAGTTGCCCAACAGTCAATTGCATATGATTGAGAAAACCGGGCACTTTTTGCAGTTTGAAAGTTATCAGGAATTCAACAGCAGAGTGATGGAATTTTTAGGGCAATAGAGCCGCAGAGGCTCTCAATCTTTAAATTTTCAACCTCCCTGCAGCCTCAGGTTTGTTAAACCCGCATTGCGGGCAGCCTGAACAGCAGAATTATATTCAGAACGGGTTATGCGCCTGTTGATTTCAGGATATTGGTCGGCTTTGAAGACCGGAGTGTATTGCGACATCACGTTAATATATGTATCTTTTGGCAGGTTGTGAGCAATCCATTCCATTACCCGGTCTGATTTAGCTACATTATTGGGCATGATCAGATGTCGTATCATTAATCCTTTGCTGATAAGGCCTGTAACGGGATCAACTTCGGGCACCCCGACCTGCCTGTGCATTTCCAGCAGAGCATTTTTTGTGATTTCGGGATAGGTTATGGCTCCGGGAGAATATTTATCTGCAGCTTGCGGATCATCATATTTAAAATCGGCCAGATATATGTCAACCACCCCATCCAGCAGTTGAAGGATTTCAAGCTTTTCCCATCCAAATGTATTATAAACCAGGGGAAGCCTTAATCCTTTTCCGGCGGCAATATCAAGTGCTTTTAAAATATGGGGGGCGTAGTGTGTTGGGCTTACCACATTGATGTTATGACAACCCATGCGCTGCAGGGTAAGCATCATATTGGAAAGATCATTGATACTCCTGCGCCTTCCCTGACCCATCTGACTTATATCATAGTTTATACAGAAAACACAATGAAGCCCACAATTGGTAAAGAAAACCGTTCCCGAACCATGTCGGCCCACCAGCTCTCTTTCTTCACCAAAATGGGGGGCAAAGGAAGAAATCTCCAGGTCAGAATTGGCATTGCAATCTCCTCTTTGACCGCGAATCCTGTTCTTTTCACATTCGCGCGGGCATAAAGTACAGCGGCGCATCATATCCCAGAGTACATCGGCGCGGGCTTTTAATGATCCGTTGTTATGCAGCTTTACATAATTGGGTTCGTAGTTGGCAGACGATAATATTGACATGGCATTTACATTAGTGGTTAGAAAGCCCAATGTACCGGCAGTTGGCAAAATACTGCCTCCTATAATAATGCCACCAAGGGTTTTTAGAAACCTGCGGCGATCAGTATTTCCGGAGCAACTCATGGTTGAAATTTTGGTGTAAACATAGTTTAAAAGTACAAAATCAATGGATTAACTTCAACCGTTCATGAGATTTATAACACTCATTTTTACAATTCATCCTGCAAAAACATTAATTTCGCAAACTTGTTAAATAAAAGATTATATCAGTTGTTGCAATTTGTAATTAGTCTGATTTTAAATAACACAGAAATAACCTTGTGATGATAAAATTCATATTTCAAACTCTGTTGAAGTTTACGGCAATTGTTTTCATTTTAATAGTGCCATTTGGTTCCTTTTCACAAAATGCCATTTTTGTAAAAGGTGGAACTAACTATAATTTTCTGGGAATTGGATTTGAACCGGGTTATGGTGATCGTTTCGGATATTCACTGGGATTGGGTGGTATTATTAAGGTTGGGAACAACCTGGTTGTAAACCCTGAAGTCGGCTACAGCCGCAGGTCCCTGGACCTTTACACCCCTGTGTACATAAACGAAACCTACACGAACTCAAATGTAAGGCTGGGCTTAAATTATGTTGATGTAGCTGCCCATTTTGGCTATGGCGGTTTTTTTGAACCGGGCGCTGATGATGCATTTGATTCAACTACCTTATTGGTATTGTATGCTGGTCCGCAAGTTAGTTTTCTCACAAGCCAGGATAACAGGCTGATAACGGAATCAGAAAAAACGGGAATTCCGGAAGTTGAGCGTATTCAGAACTATATTATCGGAATGAATGCCGGAATATCTTTCGGGATCAGGAATTTCTATTTCGATGCCAGATATTCTATTCCTTTCAATTCTTTTCTGGAGCTGGATACTTACGGTGATGCACTGCACTCTATGAGTCTTACTGTGGGTTATACTTTTATGATAAGATAATTCATTTTCTGAATTAAGGTAAAAGTATGACTTTTGCAACTTGTCCGGCTTGGTTTTTCACAAAATAGGTTCCCGGGTTTAATCCCTGCGTAGCAATCCTGTCGGTATTTGGCCGGAAGAAAATAAGCCTGCCTCTTAAATCGAACAGAGAAACATCCATAAATTCACCAAGAAACAATACATCACCCTTTGTAATGGGGTTGGGAAAAACATTCAATGCGGAATTGCTATAGTCATACTCTGTTATATGGGTGGTAAACGGCTCACCTTCAAGGCTGAAGTTGTTGAAAGTTACCATATATCCTTCATCCATTGAGGGATCAGTGCAATCAAAACGCAGCCTGATTTTAAGGTCAGGGTTATTATAGGTTTCAATGATATTAGTTAAATCAACTGTAAAAAGCTGATATTCGTGGGTGAGCTGCAGAATATTGTTCTCCAGGCCATGGGTTGTCCATATGGTTTGATCGGAGTTTATTGAATAATCAACAATTATATGGTCGGCTGCATATTGATCTTTGGCAGCAAACCGGAAGAATAAATGTTCGTATCCTGTTGATGGTGTATGAAAAATCAATGAGTTTTCACCTGCATTGCCGGTAAAAGGTTGTTTTACCTGCACACCTCTCATGGTCTCCTGGTTGTAAGGCAGATAATTATTACCCTCGGTTCTGTAATTGATTTCGGTAGGGGCATTGCGGCGCTCCAGGGATGCTTTTCTCCAGAAGTAGTTGCCTGGCTGGAAAGGATAACCTTCCAGGGCAGAATGAAAAGTAAGATTTGCTTCCTCCACCAGCGAAAAGTATGGTTCAATTATTTCAAGTGGCTGGTCGTTGGGCAGGCTGGTTGTGAAGTACCAGTAATGTATCAGATCTCTGTACTCTGGCTCTTCTCCACCACCATTTCCTTCTTTCGGTTTGAAATATGCTGTAACCATTTCAAATTCAGATGGGTCACCTGTAATGATCTCTGTTTGCTGGCTTGTGCCTTCCCAGTGGCTGAATTCGAATCCATCAAGCCCAATTGCCTGTATAGTAATGGGCACACCCTGAAAATAAATACCGGTCCAGGGATAAGGATTTTCAAGAATACCTGGGGTTTCAGAAATAATATCAATGCTGTTAACTTTGATGAAACCCTGCTCCGGGTCAGAAACATGGACTGTAACGGGAACGCTCTCTTCCAGGCCGAAATAGTCCAGTATATGGTTTCGTTGTCTGTCAGGCCGTGTATTTACAAAGTACCGCATCCGGTTGATTTCAAAATTCCAGGCGTTCATACTTTCCGGATTTTTCCAGCGATGGATATGTTCGGGCATTTCCGGCTGATTTCTTTCCTGAAATTCCGTGATCAGATTGTTAATCCTGTCGGGCAAAAAGGCAGTATTAAGGAGATCGGCAAACCGGTTGATGAACTGAAGCCTGAATGTTTCGTTTTCCAGCAGATTTCTCAGTAAAAAAGTTGACCAGTCCGGATTGGGCCAGTCATTATTTCCTGCCTCGGTGGCAAAGGACAGGGTATTATGATTGGATGATGGTGTTCCATGAATAAAACCAAATCCGAAATCCATGTCAAATGCCAGCCAGCGCCAGCGACCGTCGTGGCCGTAGGGGCTGTTGGGGATATAGGTATTGGTTCTTTTCCGCCAGTAATCTATATTATTGCCGGGCCAGTCCGTATTTACGGCATAAATGTTTGCAATCTGGTAATCAATATAGTTTTCCGTATCTATCCTGGTGAGTAAGTATTCAAAATGTTCGTTTTGGGTGATGTCGTTATTTTCAATATACTGAAGAGTTTCGAGGTAGTGGATATTATCACCTTCTTTAGCTACAGCATTAAATTCCAGATAATCAATTTTATTTGGGTTAACTCCGAATACCCTTTCCAGGTAATGCTTATCATACCTTTCCCGGATATTATGAATGCCCCAATACTCACCGTTTACAAACAAAACTGAAGGCCGATATGCCAACGTTTCAAAATGAAGATGTCTTATTACCCGTTGAATCAATGCATCTCTGAAAAGTGAGAAGTTCCATTCATTTCCCGAATTCCTTAAAATTATTCTCCGGTAAGCATTAAAAGGCTGCTCCGGGAAAAATGAATAATTTAGTTCTGATGCTCCATATTGTCCCCTTGCATAAATCCTGAGAGATTTCATAGGAAATGATCGGCTCCATCCGCCATGAATGCGGAAACCTATATCCTGGCTCAGGTTTGGGAAGCTGTTCCCTCCATCAAAAAAGGTAAAATGTGCAGGAAATTCCCACTCATCTCCTCTGCGATGGTAATTTGCAGGCTTTCCGCCTGTAGCATTGTCATCAGGATAATTCTGTCTCCAGGTATCGAAATCAATGCCCGGATTATAAATCCCGTCATAATAATCAAAGTAATTTCCGGCATTGGTGCTGATATTGATTACGGGGAGTGAAAACCTTTCCCGCCCCAGCGGATTGATAAAATATACTTCTGTTCTTACCGGGCTGGGAATGGATCCGGGGCGGTAAGACCTGGCTCTCACAACAATACCTTTGTAAACAGGATCATCAGGGAAATAATAGGGAAAATTAAAAAATGATGATGCTTTGTGGGTCATGCTGTCAGCCTCTTCTGACCTGTCGTAAATCTGAATAGGCGACTGGTCATAGGAAAAACTTTTGTATGCGCCTGTTAAAAACTCTCCGAAAGGATCATCTGGATGCTGAGGGTAAATGTTTTTATACGTATAGATCGTTCCTCCGGTATTATGCATATCCGGCTCAGATCCGTCAAGCGTAAAAAATATTTCTGAACCGCTTTCAATGGCTGAAAGGTTCAGCTCAAATCCTTCATAATAGAATCCTCCGGTATGAGAAAATTCGGGGCGAGTGAGAATCTGATCAAATGTTTGGGTTGAATTGCTTTGTCCGGGTGTTGATTCCTGAAAATAATACCAGTCAGGACTTCCATCGGGAAATCTTCCATAACTTACATCTGCAACGAGGCTGGTAGGTGGGATGTAATTGATGAGCATACCGTCGTTTTTGCTAAGCAGAAGGGGTTCTCCTTCGTTGCTTATGGAGAAATTGGTGTGCAGGGGCTCGCCGGGTAGCCTTCTGTCTTTACCTGATGCCCAAACCAGTAAATATTCACCGGGAGCTATCGTTACTGCCGGAAAAGTCCATCTGAAAGGATTAGCTATGTCGTCGGTTAAACCATAGCCACTGAGATTTACGTTGGATGTCGACGGATTGTAGATTTCAATCCAGTCCTCAAAATCACCATCTTCATCGGCTATGGTTGTGGAGTTGGATGCCATAAACTCGTTAATGATGATTTGCTGGGAAAAAACTGAATTGAAAGCAGTAAGACAAACAAATACCAAAATCAGAAAGTTGTTTTTCAGGGCAGTCATGTGGGCGGCTTTACTTTACTTTCGTTGCAAAATTAAGTATTTTGTATGGAGAAGGGCTCCCGTTTCAGAAACCCTTTTCAAACTTTAATGTTATACTACAGGTTATTTTACCAGCACTTTCAGGGTTTCTTGTCTGCCCTGGTTGAGAACTGTTACCAGGTATAAACCTGTAGCAAAATACCCATCAATCACATGTATGCCTTCACCAGTTAGTGCCTGATCTGTGATCTTCTGCCCCATAAGGTTAAAGATCTTTATCTCGGCAGATGCAGCCTGGTTTGTATCAATGAAAATATTTCGTCCCGAAGCCCAGGCTTTGATTGCAGGAAGTGAAAGGTCTTCTGTGCTAAGACTTTTGACGATATAAATATCATCAAGTCTCAACTGGGGCCGTGGTCCGATATCTCCATCCACATGGTAGTAGCGCCAAAGCAGTTGAACATACTCCTGGTTGAGCAATTCCTGCGGCAATTCAATATTCTCAAATGTAAACATATGACCATCGGCCGATGCCAGGTATTCAACAATCTGTCCATTGTGCATCAGGTTCATGAAATTACCTTCAGTGCCAATCCTGTATTGAAGTCTGATGGCATATAATCTTTCATTTCTCAGCATGGTACCGGCCAGAAAACTGATAATCATGTTGCTTATTTCATGTGTGTTTATTGCAACCAGAGCTCCACCCAGATCGCGGTCTCTTCCGGTATTGATGAAGGATATACCTCCGGCTCCCAGTCCGTTGATCCTTGTGCGGCGTGTGTTATTATATGGAAAGCCAACAGTTGCCTGATCCTCTTCGTGGTAGTCATCGGCAGGAATATAATAGGGGGAAAACAGTTCGGAATTCAATCCCGGGTCGCTGATATCAGATTGAAGGAAAAGCATATTCTCCGGGTAGGTGAGTTCGGGTTGGTTATTGTTCCATTCGGCAAAGGTGAAATCGCTCCCATGAAGATCAAATGCTTCGGGATAAACCAAAACTCTGAAAGATTGAGTTACCGCTGGATTAAATCCATCCGTCGCACTAATGGTAACCGTTGCATCTCCTCTTCTCAAAGGAGTAATAACCAGATTGTTTCCGCTGAGATTCACCTGCACAAAATCAGGTCTTGAACTTTCTGCTTCAAAATCAAGATCATCCCCCTCAGGGTCAGTATATACATTGTTAAGATCAAATTGTGCAGTATTACCATTTTCAATTAATGTTTGAAAGGGTACCGGGTTGGTTACTACGGGTGGATTATTGGTTCCGGGCATGGGCTTGCCATCAAGACTGAAATTATTGAAAGTTACCCTGTTTCCCTCATCGGCATCCATATTATCTCCATCAAAACGAATTCTTATTTTGAAATGCGGGTTGTCATCAGCAGCAAAAATATTACTGCCTGACGGCGAGAAGTCAACTGTAAACAAAAGGTAATTGTTGGCAAGGGTAAAAACAGATTGTTGCATGCCTTCCGTTATCCAAACCGGAACTTCCTGCACTGAATAGTCGATAATCAAAGATTCAGCGGCACCTTCATCCAGAGCAGCAAAATTGAAAATAACTTCCTCATAACCGCTGGTAGGAAGGTGAAAGATCATAGTGTTTTCTCCTCCATCACCAGTAAAAGGTTGTTTGATCTGTATGCCGCGCATGAGATCAGCGTTGTAGGGGAGGCCATTATTTGCAATGGGTCGGTAATTGATTTCGGTTGGAGCATTGCGCCTTTCCATACTGGCTTTTCTCCAGTTGGGATGGTTACTGTCGAAAGGATAACCTGCCAGGGCTGAATGATATTCAATTTTAGATGGTTCAGAGACAAGACTGTAGGTTGCATCAAGTTCTGTCAGGGGTGTATTGTTAGGAATGCTTTCGTCGAAATACCAGAAATGGATCAGGGAAGTCTGGGCAGTTAACTGTATAATACTTAACAAAACTGAAATTGTAATAGCGAAAAAGTACTTTTTTGTTTTCATAATTTATTCAGGTCATTTGTTTTAAGTTCAGCTGATATATCAACCTTGTTTTCGATTCTTGCAGGGAAGCAGCTTTACAAAGTAACGACTAATTATTTAAATGAACATTATCAGGTTTTTAAAACCAGGTTGATCAAGATGGTTTGCATATTTTAAAAAGTAGTTAGTCTTTTTGGATTTGGGAATAAGATCATGGTGAATCTGAACTCTTTAAGTTTACCAGGTTTTGTAAGGATGCTTCACCAGGTAAGCATTATAATATTTCTTGTCTCCGGTAACTTCCTCTCCAATCCATTCCGGCTTAAAAAAAGCCTCATCTTCTGATTTTAGCTCCAGCTCAGCAATTATCAGACCTTTATTGTCACCGTAAAATTCGTCTACTTCGAAAGTATGTTCACCACTTTTAACCAGGTAACGCGTTTTCTCGATGATTCCCGGTTCGCAGATTTTAAGGAGCTCTTCAGCTTCATGCAAAGGAATTTCTTTTTCCCATTCAAAACGGCTTACCCCCGATGCATTGCTTTTCCCTTTAACGGTAATAAATCCTGATTCACCTTTTACCCGCACCCTTACTGTTCTGTCAGGCACCGATGAAAGGTAACCCTGCCTGATGGGCATTTTCTTATTTGCAAGGTTTTTAAATTCTCCCTTTACAA
>JAHYJP010000209.1 GCA_019429055.1 Bacteroidales bacterium | reverse complement strand
GCGATCATACTTCGACTTCGCTCAGTACAGGTTTGGGTAACACCCGCATGGTTCTGGAAGAAGGTGACAGGAACTACGAAGTAGTGCAGGAAGCCGCATACTACCCCTTCGGCATGGCCATCCCCTCTCAAAGTTTTGCCCTGCCCAACGAGAATGATACCTACCAAAACCGCTACCTATACAACGGCAAAGAATACCAGGATGATTTCGGGCTCAATTGGTATGATTACGGGGCGAGGTTTTATGACCCGCAGATTGCCAGGTGGCATAGTGTGGATCCGTTGGCGGAGAAAAGGATTTGGGTCTCACCATATAATTATGTCCAGAACAATCCTTTAAATAGAATTGACCCTGATGGCAGGATTGATATGTGGGCATATTATTGGACCAGAGAGCAACGAATAAAAAGAAGAACAAGCTCAAGTGAAGAATATATAAGAGAGTTAAAATCAAATACCAGAGAAGATAGAGTTGTAGGTGGTGCATCAATATTAACAAATCTGATGATAGCAGGTCTTGCGACACCAATTGTAGCTGTAGGGACCCAAGATATGGTATTGTTAATCACTCTAACACCTGAAATTATTCGTTACCTATTTGTTGCAAACCCGAGGCTTGTAGAAACTTTAATAGCTTTAATTGAATCATCAGAATCATCTGTTAAAATAACACTTTCAAGCCTAAATGCACGGTTGACCGTAAACGCACTAAAACTTTTATTACAAATGGAAGGTGATACACGTTCTAACCAAAATGAAGATACTGTAGAGAGTTCTAATCAGGATAGTAATTCGCCTAATCAGCAGGAAGCAGAATCACAGCATCAAAACTCCAATAAAGAAAATAACCCGGAAGAAGAACAAAAAGCTGATTAAATTACTCAAACAATTAGATACATGATTTATATTGGAATATACTTAATGTTTGTTTTACCTATATCCTTGTTTATTTATAATAAAGACAAAGGGAAATTTAAGCATATAAAAATACTGAATTTGTTTATGGTTTTCATTTTTTACTATTTATATGCGGATAGTTTAAGAAATGGAATTGGTTTTTTAATCTATCATGGCCCTAATATTGTCAACGAATTATATGTTTCGGTTGGCGTTGTGCCACCTTTTGTTAATTATTATGCCTTTTATGCTTACATTTTTTTTAATGCGATGATTCTATTGGTTTTAATTGCCTTAGCTTTTAGAAGAAAAAAAGCCTATGATTCATTAAAGTATATATTACCTATTCTTTTAATCTTAGATACACTGGTTTTGAACTTTATTATCTATAATGAACTTGTTAATATATCAAAAAATGTTACAGATTTAACTCTTTTCCTATTGATCTTTACTACTGTTTTAGTGAAGTGGGGTGTTTTTTATACTATATACAGCCTTAGGGGTGTTCGGAAGTTTTTTTACGAAAAGCCGGTTTAAACTTTTCTTGAAAAGCTGTTGTGATATTACTCAAAATTGAATTGGTACGCTTACGGGGCGAGATTTTATGATGTTCAATTAGGTAGATTTCACTCCATTGACCCTTTAACAGAAAAGAACCATCGTAATACACCATATTCATATGCTGCAAATAATCCAATAAATTACATTGATTGGCTCGGAATGGACACTGTTAATGTAAATACAGACCAGCCTATTAGACAGGATGATGTTGTAATTCTGGATGATAATAGTACTGTTACAGCAAGTGTAGACGAAGTGGTAATAAATTCTTCGGAAAGTACAGGGAATGAAACAACAGGATTGTTGCCGGAAATTGATATTGAAAATGACGAAATAGAAAATCCCGCTGGCGATATTTTAAATGCAGGAATGACTTTAGCATTAGTGGTATCACAGGTTGATGGACCATTGCCGGGGCCTGCAGATGCTGCCGCAGTTGCTTTAGCAGGGGCAACTATGCTTACTGCAGCTGTTGTTCATGTTGGGTATGAGATTTATCAGTTTGCACATAATAAAAAGAAACAAAGTACCGGAAAATCTGGCTCGGATAGGCATGACGCACAATATAAACATGGGGGAAAAAAGAGACCTGAAAATCCAAATCAGAGAAAAGGGGCAGAAGAAAGAAGACTGAAGGGTAAGCGTACAAATTAAATTTATTTTTTACAACAAACAACAAGATAATGAAAACAGATATATTAAAAAAAGCCTTTAAAGAAAAATCATTAATAGGTATTAGAACTAATATGTTGGAGTGGGGAGAATCGATTGTAGGATTTGTAGTAAATATAAATGAGAGTTATTTTACTATAAATGAAATTGATGAAAATGGTTTTTTTATTGGAAATACTGAGATTGCAATAGAAGAAGTTATTAATATTGAAGTTGAAGATAGATATCAAAAAAGATTAAAGTTTATTCATGATAATAAATCAACGCTTGATATCAATAAGAGAAAAACTATTTGGAAGGAAGGAGAAGCAATCATCCCTCATTTTAAGGCCTTAATAGAAGACAAAAAGATAGTTACTTTGTTTTTTAATGAAGATGATTATGTTTATGGATTTATTGTAAAAAATGATTCTTCATATGTCATGATTAAAAATATAGGAAGTGAAGGAGATGAAGATGGGATATCATATTACCCAATCGATAGATTGATTGGACTAAGGTATGATGGATTAGTAGAACAAAAAATTAAGCTTTTATACGAAAACAGTAAGAAATTTTATTAGAAATTGTAAGTATAAGCTCTGGTTCTTAGGGTTTTTACTCACAGTGCCGCCACATTTTTCTGAAAGAACTCCATAAACTTGCGTTTTGTGAGCATGGTATCAATGATGTTAAAAACCGTACTGCGGTCTTTTTCATCCAGCTGCTGGATAAGTTTTACCTGTTCCATCAGGCTTTTGTCTTCAATATTTACTTCTTCCGGAATATTGCTTTCCGAGTGTACAACCTGGTCAATGGTCATGCCGTAAAGCCTGGCCAGTTTATCCAGAATATCAACAGAAGGTTCCACAATCCCCTTTTCTATTTTGTTGTAGTGCGCTGGTTTTAATCCAATTTCAGCGGCTACTTGCTTTTGAAGAAATCCTTTTTCTTCCCTAAGCCTTTTTATGTTGTCAGTGAGTTTCATTGTCTTTGGGTTGTTTAATAACCAGGCACAAAAATAGCCAATAAAGAAATAAAACTCAATATTATTTCCTTTGTGTAAAATTATAGTTGCCTGTAAAGATATTTTTGATTTACTTTGCAATATCCAAATCAGAAATATTTTTTTTTACACTATGCAAATCCACGAAATAAAGCACCTTCTACGCATCCAAACCGTACTACATCACTACGGCTACAAACCCGACCGGAACCACATGCTGCGCTGCCCTTTTCATGAAGACGACAAGCCCAGCCTGAAGATATACCCTCAGACCGATAGCTTTCACTGCTTTGGCTGTGGCAAGAGCGGCGATGTCATTGAGTTCTGCAGCCTGAAAGAAGGGAGCAAACACAAAGGACTGCTAAAGGCAACAGCACTGACAGGAGAAAGCAAACCGGAACAAAAAAAGCCCAAACCAAAGAACCAACCCAAACAAAACCCGGCCCGGGATGAACAACACACCGAAATCCTGACCAAAATATTTAGCTACTTCCAAAATGGTTTAAACAGCGGCCTGGCCAAAAAGCCAAAGGAGTACCTGCAAAGCAGAAACCTTTGGCCACTGAGCGGAGCCGAAGTGGAAGTGGGGTACAACTCCGGCCAGTTCCACCACCGTGGCAAGCTGGATGAGAAAGAGCAGCAAGCCTGTATCAACGCCGGATTATTAATCCCTTACAAAGGCAGCGTACCCAATGCCAATGGCACCACCTACACCGCTTTTGCAAAAGACTGTGTAATGTTCCCGCTAAAAAACAAGCAAAGTCAAATTGTTAGTTTGTATGGCCGTTCCATAACCGATAACAAGAATGCAAAGCATTATTATACAGCCAACCGAACCGGCCTTTATCCCGGCCATCCCAATCCCAATACCGAAAAACTTATCCTTACCGAAGCCATCATCGACGCCGCCACCCTTTTGCAAATACCCGAAATTACAGCAGAATATGAATTGTTAAGCTGTTACGGCACCAACGGCCTTACGGAAGAACACCTGGAAGCCATAAAGGAGCTGCACCGATTACAAGAAATCATCTTCTTTTTTGACGGCGACAAACCCGGAAATGAAGCCGTAGAGAAATACCAAAAAGAACTGAGCCAACTACTACCCACACAAACTATCAAACTCACCAAAGTAGAAACCCCCGAAGGCGAAGACGTGAACAGCCTTGCACAAAGCCACGAACCAGAAATCTTTACCCACCTATTGAAAAACAGACTTGTCCTGAGCAGAACAGAAGAAAAACCCCTGGAACCACCCCAAAACAACAACCTTTTTCTTTTAACTGAAAAAAATGAAAATCCGCGAGTATCAGCCCAATCAGCGTCACCTGTACTGAGCGAAGTCGAAGTATCTGCGTTCCATCCACCAGCAGTTAGCAAAGCCGAACTCAACACCCAAAACCCCGACTTCATCACCTACCACACCCCCGAGCTAAGCATCACCATCTTGGGGGGCATCAACCTGCAGCAGCTGGACCGGCTAAGGCTGACCCTAAAAATCAGCATCAATGGCGGCAGTCCCCTGCAATCGGTACGCCATAGCCTGGACCTGTACCACAGCGAACTGCTGGAAAAGTTCATCACCCGGGCAGGGGAGCAGCTTGAAACCGGCACCACCACCATCCGCCATTCCCTGGCACGGCTTACCGAACTGGTGGAGCAGTACCGCCTGGGCAAAATAGAAAGCCTGAAAGAGCAAAAACCAAAGGCCAGACAGCTGAGCGAACAGCGCTACAAAGCAGCCATAAATTACCTGAAATCCCCCAAACTCATGCAGCGAACCAATAGCGACATAGGCAAAACCGGGATGATAGGAGAAGAAAACAACCGTCTGCTGATGTACCTGGTGTTTACATCCCGGCTAAGAGAACAACCCCTGCACATCATTAGCCTGGGAGCATCGGGAACCGGCAAAACCTACCTGCAGGAAAAAGTAAGCGAACTCATACCCGAACAGGACAAGCTGGAAATTACCATCCTATCAGAAAACGCCTTTTACTATTTCGACAGAAAGGAGCTAAAAAACAAACTGGTGCTTATAGAAGACATGGACGGAGCAGAAAATGTACTTTACCCACTAAGAGAACTGCAAAGCAAGAAGAAAATATCAAAAACCATCCCCATCAAAGACAGCAAGGGCAATTTGAAAACCATCACCCTGCACGTGGAAGGCCCTATAAGCCTGGCCGGAACCACCACCCGTGAAAAACTCTATGAAGACAATGCCAACCGTAGCCTGCTCATTTACCTGGACGGCAGCCCCGAGCACAAAGAGCAAATCATGGAGTACCAACGCAGACTATCGGCCGGAAAGGTGAACTCCCGGCAGGAAGAACAGCTGAAAGAGTTTTTTAAGGACATGCAAACCGTGCTCAAACCCATCAAAGTGCGCAACCCTTATGCCCAGCTGCTCAAACTGCCCCAGTATGTTTTTAAGCCACTAAGAACCAATGCCCACTACCTTGCCGTGATAGAAACCATTACCTTTTATCACCAGTGGCAACGACAAATCAAAACCTGCCCCGATAGCGGAGAGAAATACATCGAAACCACCCTGGAAGACATAGAATGGGCTAACCGACTGCTTAAAGAAGTACTGCTGGCCAAGAGCGATGAACTGAGCCAGGCAGAACGTCAGTTCTTTGAAAACATCAAAAGCTGGCTTGCAGCTCAAAAGAAATCCGGGTTCTACGCCAAAGAAATCCGGGACGCCTTCAGAATGCATCCCAGCAAAGTAAAACGCTACCTGTTTAA
>JAHYJP010000208.1 GCA_019429055.1 Bacteroidales bacterium | reverse complement strand
ATCCTGACCCCCCTAAAACGGCATAAAATACTGAGCAATTCACAAGGAATTTTCATGACATTCCGGCTGATTACCCTGTATTTTACCCCTTGCCAACAAAAACGCCCGTATATTCATTATATACAGGCGTTTAATTGATTTATCAGTGATCCCGAGAGGACTATATACCCTGCTCTTATTTTCTTCCATATTCTCTACAATCCCCAATTATCAACACTTTTATACTTTCACTGTTAGCAATAAAACGCACAATTGTTAATAAAAAAGTACCATTTGTTGTACCAACTGTTGTACCATTCAAAAATTAGTTGTACCTTTAACGCAGATTAAAGCAATCGAACACAAAGGTAATTAAATAATTTGTTGTACCAAAATCTTAACCAAAATGACAACAGTAAAAGTAATTCTCAAAGAAAACAAGGGGAATCTTCGCAACGAGTATCCCATTTACATCCGGATCATCAAAGACCGCAAAGCCAGGTTTATCTCAACCGGCAAGTACATCAAGAAAGAGCACTGGAACGAGAAGACCAGCCGCATAAAAAAGAGCCTTCCCAATTCAGTCCGCCTGAATGCTTACCTAGCGCAGAAGGTTGCTGAAGCTGAGGCTGTAGCTGTCGAACTCGAAACCAGGTCAAAGACAGTCTCCCCCAATCGCATCAAAGAAAAGATCATGGGAGTATCCGCCATTGATTTTTTCAGTTTTGCTGACAATTATCTGAGGAAGTATGAAGCCAGGGCAGCGGTCGGGACCTATCGGTCAGTAAAGGCCATTGTTGAAAAGCTCAGACAGTATTGTAACAACAAGCCCCTTTTTTTAGACCAGATCACAATCAACTTTCTCAAAAACTACGAGAACCATTTACGCGCCGGGTTAGGCAACTCCAGCAACACCGTTCACAACAACTTCAAAAAGCTCAACCAGGTATTGAACGAAGCCATTCGCGAGGACTTATACGACATGCAGAGCAATCCCTTTTTGAGGTACAAGATCCGGCAGCAGCCATCACAGCGGGCTTATCTCACCGAAGATGAGATCATGCTGTTTGAGCAGATGTTGTTAAAGGAAGGTTCCGTAAAATTTCACCACCGCAACATGTATGTTTTCTGCACTTATGCCGGAGGCATCAGGATTTCCGATCTGTTAAAACTCAAATGGTCAAATTTTGATGGTGAGCGGATAATATTCAAGATTCAGAAGACCGGGCAGCCCCATTCGATCAAACTCCCAAACAAGGCGCTCGAAATCATTGAATATTACAAGCAGTTCATGAAAGTTGAAACCGACTTCATTTTCCCTGGCTTAAAAAGCCGGCTCGATGATTCCGACCCTATTGCATTGCACAACGCCATCTCCTCGGCAACCTCCCTCTGCAACAAAAGCCTCAGAACCATTGCAAAAGAACTAAACATAAACAAATCTATATCTTTCCATACTTCAAGACATACTTTCGCAACCCGTGCTTTACGCAAAGGAATGAGGATTGAATATGTGAGCAAGAACATGGCCCATACTAAAGTCGCTCAGACCCAAATCTATACCAAGATCATCAACGCCGAACTCGAAGCAGCCATGGACATATTTAATTCTTAACACTACCATGTTGAAAAGTTCCGGTAGCATTCCGGTGCAAAAGGTTGCATTTCGCCATCCATATAGACTATTTTTGTATGTGCAGTTAAAACCAGAGTCTGCAAGACAAAACAGCATGGTTCCGGAAAGACTAAACGAATTTCAGATAAAACAAATTTGGGAAGGAGTTTACACTTCACCTGCTGGTGTCAAGTACGATAGCGTTGACCAGGCAATCAGGCTTTTGTGGGACAGGTACAAGGTAAACAACCCGGAACTTTTGGAGTATTTCGCGGAGTTTACATTGGCTGAGTCATTGAAGATCAAGAATGAAATAGCACAAATTATTTCAGCGAATCCGGGTATGAAGCATGATGACATTCAACATAATGGTTTGTTAATTATGGAATCAATCAAGGCAACCATACAAAAAATCAAATCAGAAACCTCAATTCACACTACTTCGCAAGACTATAAATATTCCAACATTTTACCTGATAAAGCCTATTCTTCGCAGTCTCTTGAACTTTTTATCAATGAAGTTCTGACCCTGGAAATCAAATCAAAAACGGATTATGTTAAACATGCAAAAACACAAAATTCCAACAATAATTTTCCCCCTGGTCTTGGTTACACTGGCAAAAAGATCAGCATTATGGATCTCAGTCATTACAACCAGCACGAAAGCGATTACAAAACCCACCTTATCAAGCTTCAACAACTTGCATTGACTCATATACTCTCCCTCCCGTTTGACCAAATCTCGCAACAATTAAAACGACTTAGGAGCATTTTAAATTCATTCGAAAAATTCTGGAACGAATATTATGCCTGGCCAGATTTATTCGCTAATGGCAAACTCATGTCTGCTGATGTTTTGCAAGTACTTTCCAATTTTCTGATTTTACCAAAAAATAACAGCACCCGTATTACTTCTGATTTTATTGACAATTTAACTGATGCATTGACGTATAAGGCCGGATGCTTAAAAGCCTTTATTGAACAGGTAGAGAAGATAATTATTGAAGAAAAAAGAACAAACCAGGTTGGCCAAAATAACGCCAACCTATTAACTGCAAAAACATTTCCTGATTCTCTATTGCATAAAAACCGAAATCTTTTGGCCAATGCACTTAAATCCGAATTTTCCACCGAAAAAGGAAAAGGAATTAGATTAATGTTGGAAGTTCTTATCACTAAAAAACTTTTAGTGGTTGAAAACAGGTCGCATAAAGCTATTTTTCAATCGCTTGGATCCTTTTTTGATCGTAACATTGGCACTTATCAAAGCATATGGGACTATAAAAGATCCAATGACCAGGTTGATTATGAAAGTATCGAAACCCGCATTGACTTTATATTGGATAATCTTTTCTCTCCAGCAGGTTAGCTTGTAAAACTTGTTTATTCTTGTATACAAGTTTAAACAACTGATATTCCTTGCATTACGTCATATTGCAGCTGTAATTTTACCGAAAATTTAAAACGTAAAATTATGAATGTAATTACGATTCAATCAGAAGCCTTCCAGGAAATCCTGAGCAAGCTGGACAGCATCACCAAAGCCCTTGATAACAAAAAGGGCAAAACACCCGACATCCTCTCATCCAAGTGGCTCACAATAGCCGAAACCTGCAAAATCCTCAGCATTAGTCGTCGGACTTTGCAATCGTATCGCGACCAGGGCATACTGCCCTTTAGCCAGTACGCAGGTAAGATTTATTTCAAGCTCAACGACATCGAGTCCCACCTTGAAAAGAACTACAAACCCGCCTTCAGAAATGGAAAATCCTGATAACAATACATTACCGTTGGTTTCTCTTTGCAAGGGGATTAATCCAAAAGTGCGGGACTCGGTATCGGTCATTGTAGCCTTAAACCGTATCAGAGATGGCGCCAGTGAAAAAGATGTTAAGGCGATCAGGTTACTGTCTGAGAAAAGCCAGAGAGATGCTCTCAAGAAGCAACTCACTTCTGTCGTTTTTCAGGGTCAATTTTCCTATCGCGACAAGAAACATTTACTAAAAGCATCTCAGTTGGCCATCCTCGACGCCGATCATGTCACCGATGCACCATTCTATCGCGACTACCTCTTTAACAACTATCACTTTGTATTTTCTTCCTGGATTAGCCCGTCAGGTGACGGGGTTAAATTCCTGTGCCGCATACCGGAAGTCAACTCCGATGAGGAGTATAAAGAGTATTACAGGTCCCTTTTAGTTGTATTTGACGATGCAACCACCGACACAAGCAACAGTGATATCGCCCGCACCTGTTTTGAATCATTCGACCCTGATATCCGCATGCGCGAATGGGATAAAACCTCTGTTTTTGATCAGAAAACCGAAACTCAGTCACCTCCTTCTGGGACTCAAACCAGTCAAAAAGTGGCGGATGATCCCTTGCAAATAGCGGCCAGGATGGTTCAAAAAGCCCCTGATGGTACCAAATACTTTACCCTTCTGAGAGCATCCAGACTATTGGGTGGCTACATAGCCGGCAAACTCCTGGACGAAACAGAAGCGATCAACCTGCTCGAATCCGAAATCCAGAAAAGAAATATTGACAGCTTCGAAATAGCGCAAAAGGCAATCAGGACTGGTATTGAATATGGCAAACTGACACCAATTTATGAAGACGAAAACAACGGCTCTTCCCCCGATACCGGACAGGATAATCAAAAATTTTGGTTTGTGAGCAAAGAGGGGAAAATCTCATTCAACACTGTTGATCTGTTGAACTTCCTCTACTCAAAGGGCATTTACCGCTACTATCAGAACACAACGGATTATATTTTTATCCGCGTCGAAAATAACCTCGTCGAACAAATTGACCTGCCCTATATCAAAAAACTCCTGCTCAATCACATTTTGTCATTCAATGATGAAAAACTGGAGCGGGCATTTCAATACCAGATACATAAAATAGCAGGTCAATCCAACATGCAACTCCTCGACCACAGGGAAATTCCGATTTTCAAAGGTGAAAAAGATGTTGCACACATTTTTTTCAGCGATAAAATTTGTCAGATAACAAAAGAACGGATAGTGGCTATTCAGTATTCTGAGTTTCCCCATTTGATCTGGAAATCCACTATCATAAACCGAAACATACCATTCGACCAGGAAGGTACATCAGAATTTGAAATGTTCCTTGACAATGTATTCAAAGACGAAGCAAGTCGTAAATTAATCCGACAGGCGATTGGCTATCTGCTACACAAATTCAAAAACAGATCCTTCATGCCTGCGGTCATACTGAACGACAACAACGAAGATGACAACTCCCAGGGTGGCACTGGCAAAGGCATCATCCGGCAGGCGCTGAGTTACTATTTACAAACCATCATCGAAGATGGCAAGTCATTCGATTTCTCGCGCACTTTCTCGTATCAGAATCTAAACTTCGACACCCAGCTCTTTGTGATTGATGATGCCAAAAAGCATTTCAACATCGAAGGACTCTTCTCTGTGATTTCAGAAGGCATTTTCATCGAAAAAAAAGGCAAAGCTCCGGTTAGACTTGAGTTTGAACACATGCCCAAAATACTCATCACAACAAATTATGCTGTAAAGGGTTCCGGTGAAAGCCATAAACGCCGCCGGCTTGATATTATATTGGACAACCACTACTCATCAAAGCACACGCCGATGGATGATTTTGGCCACATGCTTTTCGATGATTGGGCCAATGAGCAATGGAATCTGTTTGATTGTTTTATGCTTCGCTGCATCAACACATACCTTTGCGAAGGAGTGCAACCCATTGATAATTTTAATCTGCGTTTAAAACAATTCCGCATCGAAACCCATCCCGATTTTGATGAATTTGCTTCCGAATTATCGTTAGATACTGAATTGAATAAAACTGAACAGCTCGAAAAATGGCGCAAGGTATCCGCCAAACCTGACTTCAGTAAAAGAATCCTCACCTCCTGGCTAAAAATATACGCTGATTTAAAAGGCCATTCATTCACCAGCAACCGCAAAACAGATGCATACGTACTGGGTACGAAGTCATAACCCATATTCGTTCTCTCTTACAGTCTGGTTTTCAAACCTTTTGTTGTCTCGGTACGCAAGTACGCAATTTTTTTTCTTTTTTCCCCCATACCTCTCTCTCCTTCTCTATTACTAGCTTTTTTTCATCCCCCCCTTTTTTTTTGTTTTTTTTCCGTTCCTGCGTACTCCCCTTTTAAATACTCGGTTTTTTATAAAAAACTAAACCGTCCCCGGTACGTTCCATTTTTTTCTTTTATCCGCTTTTTTTTTTTTTGGCCTTTCATTTCTGAAACAATCTTTTTTAATT
>JAHYJP010000207.1 GCA_019429055.1 Bacteroidales bacterium | reverse complement strand
GACTGCTCCGTGGGAGCATAATAGTGATAGAATTTATGCAAACCGAATGATTCCGGGCGCTGCACGCAGTGGTGGTTGTTAGAACCACACGGGTGTTGCAGCGCAATATTTATGGGTTGGTAAATCAGGTAGTAGTCCGGGCAGGAGCTGTAGTACTACCCGGACGGGTTGCGGAATAACCGCAAGTGAGGGAATGACTTTGGGTCATGCCCTCACTAAACAAACAAATGGATATTGAATTGCAAATTCAATGGTGTTCAGAGCGGAAATGCAATTTCCGCTCAGCGTGGGTAACGGCGCCATTGGCGAATTTGCCGCCGCCCAGGACTTCGGCGCTGCCGCCGATGGCTCCGGCCATGGCTACCTGCATGCCTACTGACATGCTGGGGGCCTGGTATTGTAAATAACAGACGGCGAGTGTTCAAAGAACGAATTTCTGATTGCAATATATAAAAAATTTTAATTTGTGGATTTAAAATAATAATACCGCCGCTACTCGGCTTTGGGTAATTGCGGTGTTATTTCAATTTCTACCATAATTTCGCCGCTATGCGGCTGGTTCGCTTGATTCCGACTGCTCCGTGGGAGCATAATAGTGATAGAATTTATGCAAACCGAATGATTCCGGGCGCTGCACGCAGTGGTGGTTGTTAGAACCACACGGGTGTTGCAGCGCAATATTTATGGGTTGGTAAATCATGTTTTGAGTCCGGGCAGGAACTGTAGTCCTACCCGGACGGGTGGCTGAATGATCACCAGGAAGCGGAATTGAAAATTCCGCTTAGCGTGATCATTTACTCGCGGGGTGACTGGGAGTCGCCCCGTGAGATGTTAAAAAAAACCCCGCTGTGAAGGCGGGGCTTTTCATCATTGAACCATTTACCTGTCCATTATTTAACTACCTGCAACTTCAATGTTTTCAGGCCTTCGGGGGTAAGGATCCTTACCATGTAAATTCCGTTCTGATAACCACCAAGATCAATGATGTGGTTCTGAGAATCGGGGATGTTGCGGTAAATTTGTTGTCCAGCTACATTATAAACGGCCACTTCCATAATGTTGCTGTCAGATGCAATGTTTACCTGGTTGCGGGCCGGATTGGGGAAAAGATTGATAGCGTTTTCCATTACCTCAGCAACTGTTGTAGTCTCGTCATCATTGTACCAGAAGGTGTGTATGTTTTCGCCATCCACAATGGTAACTTCCCTGTCAGGACCTCCTGATGGAAATTCGGATGTTTCATCACTCCACGAACCATTAATCCTGAACTTGAAGAAGTAGGTTTCACCTACTTCCAGATCGGGGATCGTAATGGTGTAAGTAAGGAATTCGTCATCCAGCGGAGTGAGAATAAGTTCTTCAGCACCCCAATCATTGAAAGAACCGGCTACATCCACAAAGTCTTCAGCAGGGTCAAATTTACCCAGTTCATCCCAAACCACCATTCGTACGTTGAGGGTGAGATCGGCAAGTTGTGGTTCTTCTTTACTTACAATACTTACGTGTACAATTTCGAGGCGTTGCAGTCCATATTAGTGATATCATTATGACGGAAAGCGATGTATAATATTTCACCTGCATAGGCGGTTAAATGTCTTTATTCGCATACATCAACTTTTTTATGTTAAAAAAGCAATGGCTTTGTTTACTGATGCGATTACTATGATAATTTATAAGTTTTAATCAGTTCAAAATACTCAAATACTAAAGCTCCTGCTCCTTTAATTCCGGCAAGATCTCCCAGTTCAGAAAATTCAATATTGCAATGATGAAGAGGACTAACCAATGCCGAGCTTGTTATCCCGGTTTTTACCGGATCGAGCAGAAGGTCTTTGAGTTTGGCGAACTTTCCACCAATAATGATCAGTTCGGGATTAAGCAGATTAATGATGTTGCCCAGGGCATGTCCCAGCTTGTAGCCCATTTCCTGAACCAGTTTTATGGAAAGGTCGTCTCCGTCCAGGGCAGCAGCCATAATTTCATCATATCTGATAGTGGTTTCGCTATCTGAAACATCAATGATGGTTTTTTCCCCCTCAGCAATTTTTTCCATGAAATTTTCTTCCAGTGCAAAACCACCGACATCATTGCCCAAACATCCTTTTTTGCCGCAAAGACACATTTTTTGTTTATTACCGAACTGCATATGCCCCAGTTCACCTGCAAAGCCCATTCCTCCGTTGACAATCTTATTGTCAATGATAAGGCTGGTACCCAAACCGCGACTCAGGTTGATAACAATAGCATGGTTGGCATCTTTTGCTTTGCCGATTATTCTTTCTGCCTGCCCGAAACAACGCGTGTCATTGTTCAGAAATACCGGAATATCAAATACCCCGGAAAAGTATTCACCCAGGGGCTTATCCATGAAATTGAAGAAATTTAACGATTCGCCGGTGGAATTTTTAACACGTCCTGTTATTCCCACACCCATACCAAGGATAGAGTTCTCGCTAACTCCCGAGTTATTTAAACAATCCAGTATAAAGGACTCAACTTTATCAAGGCATTCCTGGTTATTTTCCAGGTTAAAATCGGTTTTCTGCCGGTAATACACAGTATTGAGGCGTGAATCAATAATACCCACAGAAATTCTTTTGAGAAGAATTTCAACACTGAGTGCATAAAAATTTACATTTTTCAGGGCATAAATGGACGGCTTGCGGCCATTGAGCGTTTCTTTTTTTCCTACTACCGCAAGGAAACCCTCATCCTGCAGTTCGTTTACCAGCTTAATGCCTGTGGGTGCACTGATCTTTAGTTCTTTACAAATATCAGGTACTGTTATTCCATGCCCTTGCTGCGAAATAACCTGGATGATCCTGAGCTTTTGCTGCATCAAACGGCTTTCGTTGGTGATCTCTGTAAAATTACTGTTGAAAATAGCCTTCATGAATTCTCCTTTGTTATGTGAAAAGTTTTGATTTTCATTGATTTACATTATTTTAACTTTCCACAAAAGTACGAACTGAACGGGTTTTTAAAAAGAAATTTAACTCGTTTTTTAAACAATGTAAGTAAATTTTAAAATGCAAGTTTATTAAACATTTTATAAAATTCAAAGCATTTTTTAATAAATTTAAAAATATATAAGTTTTTGCTATTTTGAGAGAATAACTAATGGCGATTAACTTGCAGAAAAACAGAAATATATGATTGTCCGAATAGAATATATATTCCCTTTTTCCCTATACCTACGATGCTTATGGTATGTTTTAAGTTTCGGTAAAAGTTTTTATGAGTACCGGCTATTGTTTTGGTAAGCTTTGATTAAACAATGAATTTGTGTATAATTCACCCTCAATCAGAAAAAAATATTATTTTGCAGCATCGTATGAAACAATTCTTACATTTGTTCAGTCAGTGAATAAACAAATTATGCTGGATTTAAAAGAGAGAAGTCATAAAAAGGTTTTTGCGCTCATAAGAGCACAGGGTGAAGTATCAGGAGCCATGCTTGCCAAACAAACAGAAATGCAGCCCTCCTCACTGGTTTATATTTTAAGGCATCTGAAGGAAAAGTCGCTGATCCGTATCAGCGGATATGGAAGTTCTACCGAAAGGGGTGGTAAGCGCCCGGTGCTATGGCAGGTTAATCCAGATTACGGAAATATTCTCGGACTCGAAGTAATGCGTCATTCCATAAGGGCGGTTATGGTCAATCTTGCCGGAGATATTCTTATGAAAGCAGAAAAGGAGTTTACTCCAGGCCGAACCGAAAAAACCATCTCAAGAATTCTTACCACAATCTCTGAAGTGATCAGTGAAACCTGCAATCTGCCGGGAAAACTTCTGTATATTTCACTGGCTGTGCCCGGGATTGTTGACCCTGTTACTCACAGGATCATATATTCCTTTGGTTTGAAACTGGAAAATTTTGATCTGAAAACCTATGTCATGGATCGTTTTAATATTTCTACCGGGGTAATCAATGATGCAAATGCCGGAGCCCTGGGTGAGCAATGGTTTAATACCGGGGAGAAATTCGTAAATAACATTTTATATATAATGTATAATCCCCTGGCGGGAGGAATGGGATTGGGCGTAGTGCTTAACCGTAAACTTTATACCGGATCCAATGGTATTGCCGGTGAAATTTTTTCAAGGGTACCTTCATTGAAGCAAATTATAGAAGAAAAAATTAATGAGATACCAGCCGAAGACATACTCATGCCCGTTAACCGACCTGTTTCAGAAATTCAGATATCAGACCTTTATTCTTATTCCCGGAAGGGCTGCAAACTAAGTATGGCGGTGCTTGCCGGCCTGAGCAAACAGGTTGCAAAAGAAATCAGTAAAATAACCGGTTTGTTCGATCCGGAAAGGATTACTTTAGGGGGCGATCTCAGTATCTGTGAAAACTTATGCTGCGATGAAATTATGGTTGCATTGAAGGGGTTGCTCGAAAATCACTATCCCTTTAAGATCAAAATACCCAGGGTCGATTATGCCAAAACCAAAATTTTTTCTGCTGCTACCGGCGCAACAGCTCTTTATTTGTCAGATGAGTTAACTTTGTAAAGATAAAACCACAATCTGTGGGTAATTAAATTACAGGGTTATAATCTGAATTCAAATGAAAAATATTTTTCTGCTTTCTGCTGTTGCCATGGCTTTCTTATTTTCCATTACATCCTGCCAGCGTTCAATGCGAGGTTTTTTTGAACAAGGTGTTTCAAAAGATCTGGCAAAATATCGTGCCAGGCAAATTTATGATGTGCATTATGATCTGGCATTTCAAATTCCGGAAAAAAAGGAACAGCCGGTTCAGGGCACAGTCCGTATTCATTTTAAACCCCTGAAAGCCCGCCATGGAGTTATCCTTGATTTTCAGCCAGGAGAGAACTTCATCCATGATGTTAAGGTAAATAGCTCCGAAACGGATTATAATATATTGAGTGGTCATATTTACCTCGATGCCAACGGACTTGTTCCACGTCAGGAAAACATTATCGAAATCAGTTTTACATCATCCGATCAGGCCTTGAACCGCTCCGATGATTTTATGTACACTCTTTTTGTGCCCGACAGAGCTTCTACTGCATTCCCCTGCTTCGACCAGCCCGATATCAAAGCTACCTTCGATCTTACACTCGAGATCCCTGCAAAATGGACCGCCATGAGCAATGGCCCGCTAACTGAAGAAGAAGTATCCGGCGAAACCAGAACGATGCATTTCAGCAAATCAGATCCCATCAGTACCTATGTTTTTGCATTCACGGCCGGGCAATTCCGGCAGGTTTCAGACACTCGTGATGGGTTCACAATTCATATTCTGCACAGGGAAACCGATCAGGAAAAGATTGAACGTAACTTACCTGAAATTCTTGATCAGCATTATTATTCCCTGCATTGGATGGAAGAGTATACGGGTATAGCATATCCGTATGAAAAGTTTGATATGGTCATTCTTCCGGGATTTCAATACAGTGGTATGGAACATCCCGGTGCTATCTGGTATCGCGATGCACGTTTGCTTCTGGATGAAAATCCACCCATTACCCGTCAGGTCAGCAAAGCAAGTCTTATTGCCCATGAAACGGCTCACATGTGGTTTGGCAACCTGGTTACCATGCAATGGTTTGATGATGTATGGCTCAAAGAAGTATTTGCAGGTTTTATGGCCGATAAAATGGTTGCTGAAATGTTCCCTGATGTAAATCATCAGCTGCAGTTTCTGCTGAATCACTACCCAAGGGCCTATTCCATCGACAGAACCCGGGGAGCCCATCCCATCAAACAGGAGTTATCAAACATGAAGATGGCCGGCACTTTATATGGACCCGTAATTTACAATAAAGCACCCATTATTTTTGAACAGCTTGAGGAAATCATGCAGGCTGCTAATTTTCAGTCTGCAGTAAGGGAGTATCTGATAACTTATTCGCATGGCAATG
>JAHYJP010000206.1 GCA_019429055.1 Bacteroidales bacterium | reverse complement strand
CGGCGGACGCGAAAAATAGGTATAATTGGCTTCGCCGAGCTCACCCCGCTGATGCGGGGTTCGGTTCCTCGGTGCTTGCACCGTTCTTTGAGTCCAGAGCTTGCTCTGGGGTTCATACCATTTGATTCAATGTTTTAATTTATCCAACTTTCCAAATGCCTTACCTGCTGCATAAGGATTGAAGTACTCTGCAAAAAACGGTCTGATTGACCACCTGAGGCCGGACTATACTGACCACCCCGCGCCGGAGTTAATCTTTCTGGCGGAAAGTGGTCAAGGCAACCGGCTAATGCAACTGCCGGCGGATTCGCCCGGATCTTTTTGTCTTACTGCTTTTAATACGTATCCTTTGAATGTGTGCCCCACCCCCGCAGTCGGATAAAACAAAATCCGTTACGAATTTGTACTGTTATTCCGTCGTAATAACCAGTTCTTTCCCTCTCCTCAGATCATCATGCGTAATAAAGAAACCTTCGACCTTTTGACCATCGTATGTGATGCCTGTGATTTTTCTCCCTTTGTTTCTTTTGCTGATGGTAAATTGCGTATCATCAAGAGAAAAAACAACCTTGTCGAAAAGAGGAATTGTAACAATATATTCCGGATCGGCAGGCGAAAGGGTATACATCCCGATAGCGTTGAACACATACCATGCCGACAATCCGCCCGAATCGTCCATTCCCGCGTAAGCCAGACCCTCCCTTCCCATGTTGTAGAAATGATTCATAATGGTATCCAATAATGCCTGACATTTTTCCTGTTTACCGACAAAGTAGTACATGTATGGTACACCATGTGAAGGCTGGTTGCCGTGACAATACTGCCCTATAAACGTGGTGAAGTTATACGCTTCGTAGCCGCCCCACGGCACGATGAAAAGAGAATCAAGTTTCTGCTCAAAGGCTTGATTACCGGGATAAAGACCTACCAGTCCTTCGGGATCGTGCGGTGCAAAGAAGGTTGATTGCCATGCGTTGGCTTCGCGATACATGAAAACATAATACGGATAATCCGGATAGAAAGGTTCAACCCATCTGCCGCTTTCCAGCCTTCCGCGCATAAAGCCTGTCGAGGGATCGAATACATTTTTATAATTTTCCGTGCGTTGCATAAGCATGTTATAATTGTCCGTATCACCCAATTCTTTCGCTAAAAGTGCCACAGCATAATCATCGTAGGCATATTCAAGGGTTTTGGTTACTGCCGCCTTCGCTTCGTCCACTTCGGTTCCGGTGGTTGGATTTTTCACGTCATTCTCGGCAATCCATCCCCTTTCATTGTATTCGTCGAGGTATAGCCTTGCCCTGGGGTTCTCAACGGTGGCATTGCGCAGCATGAAATAATAGGCGCTGTCAACATCATAATCACGCAAACCGCGCAGATACGAACCGGTAATAAACGGCGAAGCATGGTCGCCGTGGAAGTATATGGGCATGAAACGACTGATCTTTGCCCTGTCGGTCATGGAATTTATAATATCATTGGTTACATCGGGCGACAACATGCCCAACAGTACCAGTTTATTCCTGTAATCGTCCCATAATGCAGGATTGGTGTAATAATGAAAACCCCTGCTGACCACATTGCGGCGCTGATCGGTAAATTCTCCGTCTGTGTCGCTACGGAGGGCAGGCCAGAGAAACGAGCGGTACAGGCACGAATAGAATGTTCTTCTTTGTTTTTCCGTTCCGCCGGTTACCCGTATTTTCGACAGCAACTCTTCCCATGTTCGGTCGGCTTCTTTACGCACCTGTGCGAAAGTCAGGCTCATCATTTCCGCTTCTAAGTTTTTCTTCGCTTTTTCCACACTTACAAACGAAAAACCTATTTTCAGTTCCAAAGCTCCCTTTCCGCCGGCAAAATTGACGATGGTGATTCTTTCCCGGTTATTCCGAACCGAGTCAACGCTTTTGATGTTGTGGTTTGCCACCGCGTAAAAGTATATTGATTCTCCGGTTCCCTGAGAGCCGGAAAATGTATTTTTGTTTTCCTGTTTGAAGGTAAAGCGCCCTCCTGGTCGCCGGCTGTTCGTCCGCGACAGGTTGAGCAACAGTTTTTTGTCATCTCCGTTGCGGTACGTAAATTTGTGATATGCACAACGAAGAGTGGAGGTCATTTCGGCATTGATGCCATAACGCTCAAGGTAAACCTGATAATAACCTGGCTTTGCCGATTCGTTTTCGTGGCTGTAGCCCGAATGGTAATTATCGGCTGTAATTTCCCCGGTAAAAGGCAATATGGGAACGTGTCCCAGATTCCAGTGCCCCATACTGGTATGAAAGAAGGCGAAGATAACAGTGTCTTCGTACTGATATCCGGATCCGCTGCCAAACAGGGTTACGGGAGTCACCTGAACCATGGCGTTAGGCAACGATGCTCCGGGGAATACTTCCGCTCCCCAGGCCCGATGGGTGGGTTTATAGCCGAGACTGGCACTGTCCCACAGCGTGGCGGTTCCAAGAAATGGATTAACTAAACCGGTAAGCCCCGGAGGCGATGAACATCCAATAAGACAAACCAAAATTACAGCCCAGGAGAATGTTATTTTGTTCATGATGGTTTGGTTGTGAATAGGTGTATTTTGTTAATCAGACTTTTAGCAATTGCACAAGCCGGCGAGGTTCACCAGATAAGGCCGGCCAGATCTTCAAAGGTATTGAAAAAACCCCATTTATACACGGCGACTTAAATATAGGGAAGAAGCAGAATATTACAGATTACATCCAGAAAAGATATTGGAAGAACAGGGCTGTTCTGATAATTATGATTATGACCGGGATACATTTGATGCTCTGACTGGAAAAAACGGAAGCACTGACCACCTGGCACCAGAAATAACAATTTTTTGCGGGATTTTTATTCGGAGAGTATGCGATATAACTCAAGATTCAAATAATAATGACGGCCTTCAATTTCCTTTTTCTCAAGAACATGAATATCGGATAATCTGTTTAAATAATCCCTTGCAGTGTTTTCAGAATATAATCCTGAATCAACCAGGTGTTTTACTTTTGTAAAGGGCTGAGTGAACAATGCATTTACCAGGTCTTCGGGACTTCTGACCTTCCTGGTATCTTTCTTAATGAACTCTAAGATTGAATCTTTCGCTGAAACAATTTCATTGATTTTCTGGAAAGTAATTATGGATGTGTATTCAATAGCTTTAAGCATAAATAATAACCAGTCTTTCCAGTTACCTCTTTGAGAAACCCCTGATAATCCCGAGTAATAATCTTCTCTATGATCTAAAATATATCGGCTTAGAAATAATATTGGGACATCAAGTAAGCCCTTTTTTGTCAGATAATTGATATTAAAGACTCGTCCTGTTCTGCCGTTGCCGTCACGAAATGGATGTATAGCTTCAAATTGATAATGGGCAATGGCCACTTTAAACAAATAGTCCATTTTGAAATTTTCATCATCGTTTAAGAAGGCTACCAGGTTGTCCAACTTTTCTTTTATCACAGCCTGACCTTTCGGCGGCGTATAAATAACCTGACCAGCAGTTGGCCCGGTGCCACTTTGTTTTATTGTTGTATTTAAAAAATCGGGTCGAATCTCATCTTTTGTTTGTTTTAATTCCTGAAAGACTTTAATGAAATACTCTATGTCAAAATAATCCTGGTTTTTTAAATACTTGTAACCAGACCATAGTGCTTCCCTATACCTTAACACCTCCTTTGAAGCTTCATTAATTTCAGTGCTTTGGTCACTATAAGCCTTATAGAGTTCGTCATCCGTTGTGAAAATGTTCTCAATAGCACTTGAAATTTTTGCTTCCTGCAAGCTGATAGTGTTGATTAATAAACCCTGATTGGGAATCACAACACTACGACCCTGCAGCCTTGCTAATGCGGCTTTAGCATCTCCCAGTTTCTCCAATAACTCTGGTGTCTGATAAAGTTCTTTTCTTATTGGCAATAGGGGAAGATTATTCCATGGGACATTTCTGTCGGGATTGATCTGATATAGTATTTCAGACATTAATTGCGGGAAAATTTAATGTTTACTCAACTTCTGACCTCAAATATAGTGTAAATTTGTCTGTCAAACATTAAATATCTAATTATTTAAGGCCAGAATGCCTTGTTGACATGAAAAAGATTACAAAAAAAAAGCGGACATTAAAATATTACACATTTAATGTTTCCATAAAACTTAAAGCCAAAATCCGTCCTTCTTTTCCCACTTCAAAGGAAGGTCTGAAAAGACGAAACATACATTTGGAAATAACGGAGATTTATACTTGAAAGTTCTCCCATTCGTATTTTACCCGCTCCATTAACTTTTTGAATCGCTCCTCTCCACGGATGTTTACCAATAATTTATCTCGTTTATTTAACAAAGGATAATTTGTAAAACCACGGCTTATTGCATTTTCAAGCCATTTGAAAGATTCTTTCTTATCATCAAGATATGCGTAAAAAGTTGCAATATGATATGAGTATTGTAAATCCCTCTGAATTTTCGTAACAAAATCAGTTGTCAGCAATGAATTTAATTTATTCTTGTCCCTTTTTATTATGTACTTAAGAAAAATTGTGACCTGTGACCAAATATTTTCACTTGGTTCTTCAACATTTTGGCAAATGAAATCATAAGCTTCCTCAGCCTGATCATTATAAACAAGAATCAAAGCTTTGAAATATTGGTGCATGGGATTTTCAGGGCTTAAGTTATATGCTGCAAATAATGAATCCAGAGCAAGATCGAATCTGCCACCAAAAAAGTGATTCCAACCTGCTATTGCCTCGTTCAATGGATTAATAGGATCAATTTTAGCACATTTTTCTACGAGAGATCTCGCAACATCGTCCTGGCCAACAAGATCATAACCTAAAGATAAATAGACCATTATTTCAGGATCTTCAGGTTTACTCACATGAGCCAGTGCCCAATGATCAATGGCCTTGATCATGTCCCCATCTTTCAATATTCTTATTCCCCCCAGCGTGACATGTGCTTCTGCTAATTCTTTATCAAGCTCAATGGCTTTTTGTACAAAATCTTCCGCCTTTTTGATACTATCTTCCTGTTTAATACCAATATTGGCATACATCATATAAGCGAATGCAACACCTGCATAGATAACTGCATTTTCACCAATAATATTAAGTCCCTTATGTAATAATTTTAATCCATTGTCCAGTCTTTCCTTTGACATTGAGTTAATTTCTGTGCAAGCTCTCTTATAACAATCATATGCAAGAACATTATCAATAGGTCTTTCCTGAATTTTCTTCTTTTCCCAGGAGCTTAGTTGTATTTTGAGAGCATTGGCTATAGTCTGTGAAACCTTCTCCTGAATATCGAAAATGTCATCCAGGGTTCCGCTATATTTTTCTGCCCAGAGGTGTGAATCGTTGATCCCATCTATTAACTGTGCAGTGATACGAAGATTATTCCCCGCCTTCCTGACACTCCCTTCAAGGACATATCTTACATTCACCTCGCTGGCAATCTCTTTGGTTTTCTTTTTAGTCCCCTTAAAAGTCATTGCAGAATTGCGTGAAATCACAAGAAGGTCATGAATATGAGAAAGGTCTGTGATAATCTCTTCTGTCAACCCATCACTAAAATATTCCTGGTCAGGATCGGGACTGATATTCTCAAATGGCAGAACAATTATTGATTTTTCTTTTATGAGTGGTTTATCCTTGACAGTTATAAGCTCAGTACTTTCAAAAACTGGTTCAACTGGTTCTTCCTTCAATCCCGAGATAATTTCATTAATAGCAGTGGCTGTTTTGTTAATCTGGATTCTAAATTTTGTCTTGTTTAAGTTCTTATTTTCATCATCATCGGTGGTGAGTGGCTTGTTCACTCCTGGTTCTTTATAGATGAACTCTATACCACGAAGTACCCCTCCCAAAACCGATTCACATAATTTGGCGTCAGAAATGTT
>JAHYJP010000205.1 GCA_019429055.1 Bacteroidales bacterium | reverse complement strand
AGTCCTTTGGATACACTGTACCCCGGGAAATAATGCCACGTCCGGAGTTTGAGCTTGCCCAAATCGTTGAACGGTTTGGACAGCAGTATGTTGATCGGTGTCAGCCCAACAGTTTTATGGTACGTACTCTTGATGCCCTTCAGAAATGTCGTACATCGTCCCTTGGTGGACACATAGATTATTGCGACTGCTGCGGTGAACAGCGAATAAGTTATAACAGCTGCGGTAACCGTCATTGTCCTAAATGCCAGGGTGCAAAACAGGCTCTCTGGGTCGAGGACCGGATGAATGATGCCCTTGATTGTAAATACTTCCATATAGTCTTTACTGTTCCCGAAGAACTGAACCAGATCTGTTTACTCGACAGCAAGTTGTTTTATAAATCACTCTTTGAGTGTGTATGGAGTGTGTTGCTGCAATTTGGATACACAAAATATGGTGTAGAAAGTGGTGCTATCTGTGTGTTACATACCTGGGGACAGAACCTGAGCCTGCACCCTCATATCCATTGTATCGTTCCCTCAGCCGGGTTGACATTAGCAGGAAACTTAAAACGCATTACAAAAAATGGCAAATATCTCTACCCGGTGTTTATGCTCAGCCCTGCATTCCGGAGTATTCTGCTCAAAAAAATAAAAGCTCAGCTCAACCAAACCAACCGGTTACCGAAGTATCAGGCACTGCTCGATGATGTGTGGAAGAAGCCCTGGGTTGTTTATTGCAAGCCTCCCTTTGGCAATGCACAGCATATTGTTAACTATCTGGGGCAGTATTCCCATCGGGTGGCTATCAGTAATCATCGTATTAAAAACATATCCGGTTCGGGCGTCACTTTCTTTTATAAGGATTACAAAGACGAAAGTAAAGTAAAGCCTACAACATTATCAGGGGTTGAGTTCCTTCGCAGGTTCTGCATGCACATACTGCCAAAGAGGTTTGTTAAGATCAGGTATTATGGTATACTGAGTACAAAGCAAAAAGACAGGGTAAGATCGTTGCTTGCAAAAAAGCCGCAGACAAAGGTTACTGAAACCAGGCAGGAACGCATTGTTCGCCTTACCGGATTTGATTCCAGACTCTGTCCGGTATGTAAAACAGGGTTCATGCGTACGGTAGAACTGCTTCCAAAGATCCGCTCACCAACAAATGTGTTATATGCAACAAGAGTTTTATCGTGCTGATTATGGATATCTTATACTACCCGCTTTGCCGGGATGGGAAAAGTATGCTCAAAACTCGGGGGGAAAATGTTAAAGCAGATAAAACAAGCAGATTAAGAAGTGATAAATCAATGAAAATGTAAAAACGACATCAACAAAGAACCCAAAACCCACCTTATCAGACTTAAATGAAGCTGCTCATGGATCGAAAATAACGGTGGTAAGTGCATAGAAAATAGCCAGGTGCCCGGATGTAGTGCAACGTGAGACTTCATGCTTGGCATTACATGCCACATGAAGTCCTCTTTATTATCGGCTGGGTTTATTTAGATCAGGATTCTTAAAATTTCCATTTTTCACGTCGGAAAAACTCAAAGAGCATCATCTCCTCGACTTTGAAGTATTTGCAAACATTAGTGATTTTATGAGCATTCGGTTTGAATTTTTCACTATGAACAAGGATGCAATTGTGAAGTTTGGCCTGAGCAATTACAAAAGGATCCGCATATGGTTTACCCAGAAGTATTGCTTCTTCTTTGACTAAATCAGGGTGTTTTCCTAAAATCCTTTGAACTTCAGCTTGTTCTTCAAGAGTGGGTTTAATAAAAGTATTCTTATTCAATTTTGCCCAAGCAGCTATTTCATCATCATAATCTTCAAGTTCCCGAAATACTTCACTAGATGATAGTATTTCTCCATCATTAATCATTTGTGTAAAGTTTTCCCATAACGACGTGAAAACATCATCAGGGTAGTTTTTTAGATCAATAAACGGTCCACTATCGAAAATGTATTTTGGGTGAAATAGTTCCATTATTATTAAAATACTTTCTTCTCGTATTCTGGAATTCTATTTAATTTAATACTTAAAAAATCAGAAACTTGCGAGGCTGTAAGCTTTCCAGAATGGTAATTTATGAGTACCTGTGATACAAAATTTTTACCAAGATGACTAAGATTAGTTACATGGTAGGTTGGACCACCAGGTTTGGTCGGTTTCTTTTTTTCTAAATCATGTTTGTACTTTTCAATCCATTTAATCCTCGTCTTCGAATAAAAAGTCTGAGTTGTTTTATCTGATTCGAAGAGTTTTCTAAGTACAACTTCTTTTGAAACTTTATAAGTTAAAGCTATAGCCCTTAGGGTATTATCAGACCATTCTTTATTATCTCTATTTTCAAGAACTAGAAGATCATTCAGTAGTTCAATATTAGGTAATAGTATATCTGATGCATATTTATTGCAGAGAATTTCAATCTTATTTGGGTCTTTTTTTAACTCTTCAGAATAAAAGTCTTTAAAAATACCTCCGACATTAAATAAAATGTGGCATAATTCATGAAATAAAGTAAATATTTTGCCATTTGGTGCATCCCCACTATTGATAACTATAATTGGGAATTCGCTATCCATCAGGGAGAATCCTCTTACTTCTTTAAGTGGATATTGAAAAACAAAAACCCCATTTTTCTCGATAAGGTTCCTGTAATAGGTGAATGCTAACTCAGAATTTTTAAAATTTTGTTGAAGATTCTTTGTGATACCAAGGTATTCTCTTATATCATTTGCAAATATATTTTTATTTGCTACCTCAAGATTGAATACTTTAAATATTGGTTTAATTATGGGATTTATATTGTCATTAATCTGTTTAAGGACAAGTTGATGATGTTTAGCTTTTCTTATAATTAACACAGATTTTCACGGTAAACAACTTACCGTAAATTATGAATAAGCTGCTCCTTCAAAGAAAACATTCATATTATTAAGCCAGGGATATTTCTGGCGAGAATATTTTTGCATTACTTCAAGTATAAGAGGAAGATTTCTTTTCTTTTTAAGCTGTACTGTGATTGTATTTTCCCTGATAATAATATCAGCGCCATTTAGAACAAATTTATCATAAAGACTTTGAATCGACAGGTTTGAGTATCGTTCCAGTTCCAATGCAAGCAGCCGGTAAAGGTTGTGTGCCAGTATAGACATGGTCAGATCAAAATCGACCTTGATGACCATTGAAGAAGAGACCATGTTAAGGTGAAAAAAACCAATCTGTTCGGAAATTGATTTTTCAACAAGCCAGCGACGTGCATATTTTCGGATAACCTTTTCGATTGACAAATCAAAGTCATTGGTGATGATAACAGCCGGTTTTATTTTACCATTGCCGGTTATAGTGATCTGCCTTATATCTTTGCCATATTCTTTAAGGAAGACCTGTTCATCATAAACACGCAAGATCCTGTGTTTATTACCGGCACATTCCACACTCACTTTTTTCCAACCGGCTGAGGGCAGATCAGCTATTCTTTCAAGCATAATTTTCCCTCGGCGTCGGATAGTTATAAATTTAATCTCTGCATGATCAAGTTTTCTCAGGTTTTCATAATTGGTGAACCTGCTGTCAAAAATGATATATCTGAGCCTGTTTCCTTTCTTTGTGGTGTTGCCATGATAAAAATCCAAAAATTCAAGAACAACCGCGCTTTCATCTTTTTGTAAAATATCTGCATTGCCGTAATCGATCAACCCACTGTCGGGATCATGAGCAAGCACAGCCAGCATGCTGCTGAGTGCTTTGCCTCTTTTTCCCGACCAGTTGTTTTCCAGATGGCTGTCATCTCCCCAGTAAGGAATAGTAGTAAAATCAAGATTGGATGTATCTTCCAGCAATCCGGCTTTCAGCCATACCCGGTGTAATTGTTTTAAAAACTTCCGGTTCATTTCACTGGTAACCCGGTCGGAATATGAAGTATACCATGCTGTTTTTGGTAATACGTTAAGTCCTGCAAACAGACCCATACCCCTGTCCATGCACCAGGTATCATCGGCAGAGTACCGGCGACGGTTCGATAATTTTAAAGCCAGAAAACTAAGGATAGAGGCACTCTTGCCAATAATCGATGTTTCAGGGTAATCTGATCTGGCAATGACACTATCTACCTTGTACCGTTTGATCAACCCAAGGAACATCAGTATCCCGGCATTTGAACTTTTAAAAATCTCCGGATCAAAAGTCAGGGGGCATGACTTTTCAGCTGCTATCTGAACATTTTCCAATTGTTGTCTGACAAGTTTTGAACGCCTTGGTAAACGAGAAAAACCTTCCCCTGATACAATATTGAAAATATTCTTTTCTGATATGGAGTGCCCCAATCCGTCAAGGACAACTTTAATGTCAGGCACGGAATAGTATTTTTTCCGCATTTCAATAATAAGGGATTTTACCTCATTTGTTTCAGAAGAAACTTTTCTTCCTGGTTGATATTCTACAAAAAAGAAAGATCCTCTCTCATCGACTCTTAATTTATCTTTAAAGAAAGATACCAGAGAAGTAAATGCCCGATATGTATACCCAAAGTGAGCAGCCACTTCCTGAGCCGGTTTATTCTCCACAAAGTACATCCTTAAAGCTTCATATTGTTTGTGGGTCACTAATACAGGCGAAAGAAAGAAGGATTCAGGTTTCATAATACTGTATATTAATACCGTGATATAAATATACAATATTATTATAATTTCAATACTAAAAATCACAAAACTTATTAACAAACTATAATTTAATTGTTTATAAAGTCTGAACAATTCTGTATATATCCTATAATCATCTTAATTCTATAACACATCAATTTATATATACAGTACATAAACAAATTCATGGATAATCAGAAGACGGTATATGTAATTGTTATACAGGCTATAAGACGAAGAATAGGATAAATAAAATGAATGTGGAATACGGTCAATTAATGACGTGAAAATCTATGATTAAGTTTGGAACAGATGGAAAACACAGAGGGAGGTAAAATGAATTTATTAGAAGGAGCCGGTTTTATGTGTGCTACGGCTGCACTCTTATTGTGCTCGGCGGTTCTCGCACCAATTGCAGTCGCACCTGCAATAGGTTGTGGCGCATCTCTCGCATTCTATTCTTCTATAAACTGAATGCTTAAACAAAACGATTGTTAAACTTATTAATTTTTATCATCATGAAAAAACTAGATTACAATGAATTGTCATTGATTCAGGGTGGCAGTCCTGCCACAGATTTCTTTGATGGAGCCTGTGCAGCCGTTGGTGTGTTTGGATGGCTAGCCGGCCCAGCTGCTCCCTGGCTATATGGTGGTTGTGCAGTTTATGGTATATATAGGTTGGCTCAATAAAAATTCTTTTTAGAAGGAGAAATATTAATGATTCATTATCACCAGGTATTTTTCTGACTAGAGATTCGTTTTCAGGGAAATGCAAAAATGAGATCAATTAATTTACAGTAAGAAATATAACCAATGAAAAAGCCAATAGGATTAATTTTGTGGATAATTTATGGTTTGGCCGCACTCATTTTCCTGGGATATTTCATTCTGGGGAATCATCCAAGGCCACCTGTTTTTTATTGGATAATGCTTTTAGTATTATTATTGGGCCTACTTGCTTATTATGTCCAATACAGAAACAGAAAGCAGCCTTAAAAGTGGATCCATTGCTAAGAATTACTTCAAGTCAAAATTAATTTTTATTATTTCTCTCGCTGCACCCGCTCCCTCGTGCCAAGAGGTCCCGGTTCTGATCCTGAGCGGGAGCTGATTCAGAGCCCCGGGGTAATAGCCGGGGCTTTTTTTCACCACGGAGTCGCACGGAGTATGCACGGTGTCACACGGTTTTTTATGTTATTTATTTCAACCTTATGCTCTATTTATTATTACCTTCATTCTGTCTCGTATAAACTTTAATATTATGGTTTGATTTACTCCGTGTCTTACTCCGTGTTCCCGAGAATTCGGGACCG
>JAHYJP010000204.1 GCA_019429055.1 Bacteroidales bacterium | reverse complement strand
AATATCCATTTTTAATACATCCAGGTGCCGGTGCCCCAATTCACTTGTAATATCAGCAAGTGATTTCATTGGCACCTCAATTAATTTCTTTTCATCCACGTCATCATGTATCACAAGACTACCCGAAACTCCACGGGGATTTTCAGGTAAATAAAATTTAACAGTGCCGGTTTGTTTGCTTATTCCATAACTGTAAAAATGGAATGATGCAGGCAACTTCTGTTCACCAATCCATTGTATTGATTTTGGTGTGGGGTCAAAAGCATGGATGCCACACCTATGCTTTTTAATCAAAGCCAGGTCAAAAGAAATGTCCTTACCAATGCCAATTGAGTATACAACTGACTCAGCATTCAATAATGATGGCATAGCGTAAAAACCACCATAGCTGTTCCCATACCATTGATTCTTAATATTTATCACAGGCTTTAAATGACTGATTTCAGAAGGCTTTAAAGAGCGGCTAAGTGAGATTTTTCTTCTGTACGAGATATAATTCAGTCTGATACTGTTAATCTTCGCTCTCATATTTTTCAACATCCGAAATTTTTCTTTAGGTTTTATTTGGCCATTTACCCAAACACATTGAACTTCTTTACCACCCACTTTGCACCAAAGAACGTGGTTACCCAGTAAGCAAGAGTCTTCCAGCTCAACTCCGATTTTAAAAAAAATGACCTTGCTTTTTCCATCTTACCCATAACGTAATAATACCTTGCCATGCTGCCATGAATCCGCTTATATGCTGTTTTCACCTCCCCCGGATAATCATTCTGATACTGTTTAACAGTCATTAATGAGTAGTTGAAGTCGATGTTTCGGTATCTTTCATTCAGGGACAAATTTGAATCACTAACATAGCGGAGATATAAAGGCTGGCACACTTCAATTGATTCCTGCCGGTGAAACATGCGGAGAATCCAGTCAAAATCTACCATTCCATGCTCTTCCTCAAACCTGATATGCTTTAGATCCTTGCTATAGATTATACTGCCTAGGTAAGTGTTTTGTCCTTTCAGCGATTTTGAAAGCTTAGATAAAAAGGTTTGATTATGTTCGAAGAAGAGATGGTTGTTATTATTTTTACAAAAGCGTTCAGTCGTCTTTCCGGTGGCAAAGTTTACCAAAGTATATCCGGAAGTTACAAGGGGAACTTTTTCAAGATAAGGCAACAAAGTTATGATTTTATGCTTTTCCCAAACATCATCATGATCAGCGATACAAATATAATCGCCTGTGGCAGCAGTAAGGCCAATGTTTCTGCCAAAATTTGGCCCTCCCGAGTTTTTCCTTGTGCTCAAATGTTTTGTACCAAGACTTTTAAGGATTTCAACGGTATTGTCGGATGAACAATCATCAACAACAATCAACTCAATTTCAAAGGTGTTGTCTGCTCCCTGCTGACCAAGAATTGATTCTATGGTTCTGACTATGAATCTCCCTGAATTGTATGTTGTAAGAATTACTGAGATTTTTTTCATTATCAAGTGTGTTCAGCTTCCAACCAGCCAGCCTGATTCTGCGTAGTATTACATTGATGAGCAAAGATATGCATTACAGAAGATCCGATGTCAATTAACCCACATTGCGTAGAAAAACCTGTCAGAGCAGAAAAATCTGTTGATAACCCTATTAGTTATCAACAATATACGGCGATGGATTTTGTATAGCGCACTAATTCACTACATTACAAAATTCAATCTTTTCGATTTTGCAATGTAGACCTACCTGGACTGTTGACAGTCAGATAGTTAATGACTATTTTTGGTTCATGTTTATCAAGCCGTTATCGAAATATAATAGCACTACAAAAGAGCGGTACACCATCTATCGGCTTTGCGAAAGCTATCGATTGAATGGACAAATACGACACAGAACCATTGTTGGTTTGGGAAAGCTGGATGAATTAGCCACAGACGACCAGAAAAAACTTCTTGGCAACCGCATTGAGGAGATCATAAAACATGGTACCGGATTGTTGATAACGGAATCGGTAGATGAGCAAGTGGAAAAACTTGCCATGCATTATTATGAACTGATAAAGCGCAAGCGACGCTATGATGTAAAAGCAAATGGAGCCGAATGGGAAACGGTAAATATGGCCTCCATGAAAAATAGCGATGCCCGGGAAATAGGTGCTGAATGGCTTTGTAAACAAGCGTTGGATCAATTGGGGATAAGTGATTTTTTAAAGCAGCAAAAGTGGACGGAAGAAAAATATCGCTTGCCGCAACCCACATCATAAGCCGTGCGGTATATCCGGCATCCGAACTCAAAACGGTCTCTTTTATATAGGAAAACTCGGCAATTAGCGAAATCACAGGTTTGGAAAAAAACAACCTCACCAAAGACCAGCTCTACAAAATATCTCATAATCTCTACGCCATAAAAGATAAATTAGAACAGTACTTATCCCGGCGCACCAACGAACTCTTTGATCTGGAAGACAAAATCATACTGTATGATTTGACAAACACCTATTTCGAAGGCAGGATGAAAAAGAGTAAATTGGCAAAGTTTGGGCGGAGTAAGGAGAAGCGTAAAGATGCAAAACTAATTGTACTTGCCTCAGTAATAAACCAGGAAGGCTTTTTGAAATATACCAATATTTTTGAAGGCAACATGGCCGATAGCAAAACCCTGGAAACAATAATTGATAGCCTGAGCAAGCAAACGACCTTTGTTAACCGAAGGCCGACTGTAGTGATGGATGCCGGCATATCCACCGACGACAACCTGAAAATGCTCAAAGCCAAAGGCTATAATTACATGTGCGTTTCGCGTTCAAATTTAAAAGCATATAAAGCCGATACCACCAGCAAGCCGGTTCAGATAACTGATAAGAGGAAGCAACCCATAGAGCTGATGAAAGTAAAAGTTGATAATGATGATGATCATTACCTATGGGTGAAAAGCAAAACAAAAGCCCTGAAGGAAAACAGCATGAACGGGCTGCTATCGCAACGCTTTGAAGAAGGTATCCAGAGTATAAACGAAGGCATTAACAAGAAAGGTGGAACAAAAAAACTCAACAAAGTTTTTGAACGCTCAGGACGACTCAAACAAAAGTACCCATCCGTGCATAAGTATTACGATATCAATATTCAGGACGATGGCAAAGGCACCGCCACAGCGATACGTTGCGAGCACAAAAAGGGAGAATATCCCGATAAAAAAGCGGGTATATACTTTTTGAGAACCACCCTGGACGAAACCCGGGAAAGTACCCTCTGGTCGATTTACAATATCATCCGCGAAATTGAATCCACCTTCCGGGTTTTAAAAACTGACCTGGACTTGCGCCCGATATACCACAAAACTGATGAAGCTTCAATGGCACATCTGAACCTGGGTTTGCTTGCCTATTGGTTAGTTTCCACAATACGGTTTCAACTAAAACAAAAAGGATTTACCCACGGGTGGAGCGAAAGAGTCCGCATTATGAATACCCAAAAATGCGTATCAACCAGCGTGGGAAACATCGAGGATAAAGTTATAACAATACGCCAATGCACCGAGCCAATACAAAATGCTAAACAAATCTACCAGCTCCTAAATTTCAAATCTGTACCCTTCTACAGAAAAAATTCCGTAGTCCCACCTACGGAAATTTTTAAAAATAACTCCTCTTAATTTCAAGAGTTTATATTCATTTGCCTGCAATGTGGGTTAAAATACCGTCAGAAATTTAAGGTTCTTAAAAAGATGAAAATCGAAAGACGTTACGATATAGATTGGATCAGGGTATTGGCCTTTGATATTCTAATTCTCTACCATGTAAATATGTTTTTTGTTCCCTGGGGCTGGCACATTAAAAACAATGAAATTGTTGAATGGATGCGTTGGCCAATGCTCTTTGTAAATCAGTGGAGAATACCAATTCTATTTGTCGTATCGGGAATGGGTACCAGGTTTGTACTTTACAACAAAACAGGTAAGCAATATATCCGGGAGCGATTATCAAGACTTTTAATTCCCCTGATCGCTGGAATTCTGCTGGTTATACCTCCCCAGGTTTATATTGAACGCTTAGCTGAAGGACAATTCGCTGGTTCTTTTATTGAATTCTACCCTCATTTTTTCAGCGGTGTATATCCTGATGGGAATTTCAGTTGGCACCACCTTTGGTTTTTGCCTTATTTGCTTTTAATGTCCATCCTGGCCACACCAATATTCCTGAACCTGAGGAAAGGGGAAAACAAAATGCTGAAATGGCTGCATAGAAAGCTGGATAAATCAGCCTTCAATCTCTACCTATTTGCCGTTCCGCTTTTTGTAGTTGAATTATTTCTGGAACCCTTTTTCCCCATCACACATGCACTGGTAGGTGATTGGTATGCACTGGCTTCCTATTCTTTACTTTTCATTATCGGTTTTGTTCTAATCTCCCTGGGCAATTCATTTTGGGATAGTTTGAACAGAATAAAAGCGTATACTCTCATTACGGGAATAATCTCCTTTCCGTTACTCTTGTGGTTATGGTTTAATTTTGAGGTAAGTATTTTTATACCTATTGCAAAAACAATCAATATGTGGAGCTGGATTCTTACAATTTTCGCTTTTGCAGCAAAGTTTTTGAACCGCGACAGTAAATTAATACGATACAGAAACAGAGCGGTTTATCCGTTTTACATACTACATCAAACGATCACTGTTATCTGTGGTTTCTTTTTGATGAACCTACACATGCATTACGCTCTTAAAATGCTGATAATGCTTGTTGCTACTTTTGGTGTCTCCTGGTTTATCTATGCATTTGCTATTCTAAAAATTCCAATACTAATGCCCTTATTTGGCGTTAGAAGCATTAAACCAAATGCCAGTAGTTAAGAACTCTGCACAGCCCTTGTGATGATATTGTGATAGTTAAAAGAATTAGTATAAGATAACTGGCTTAACACAAAAAGTTATAGAAATGAAATTCGAAACCCACCAAATAAATGAGGTTAAGATCGCCGAAGTAATTTCGGAAGATATAATCATAAACAGCGTTGATAGCGCAGTGAACCTGTTAGGGAACCTTTATTACCAGGGCTTTGACAAGATTATTATTCATGAAAAAATCCTTACACCAGATTTCTTTGACCTCAAAAATGGAATGGCAGGCGATATACTTCAAAAGTTCTCAAATTACCGCATGCCTCTGGCCATCATCGGCGACTTCTCAAAATATACAAGCAAGAGTGTGAACGCCTTCATCAATGAATGCAACAGAGGCAAGCAGATCAACTTTGTTAACTCCCTGCCGGAAGCTTTAAAGGCACTTTCAAACAATTGAAACGGGCAAAAATCATAAGCTGAACCTTTAAGCCACGAAGCGTGTCAACCTCAGCAGTTTCATAAATAACATTCGTGCATCCGCCCCGGCGGACAGGTTCGTGGCTAAGAAATAATTTTGTTGCCACGAATTCACGAATGGAATTCAAATATATTTTTCTATTTTTGGTTCCCAATCAGAAAACCACTCTTATGAAATCAATCTACAAGATTTTATTACTATCGCTGTTTAGCTTGCCGGTTATCGCCAGCCAAAATACTGAACCCAATTTTAAAATTCCTGAGCTAAGCGATGTTGCTAATACAAACCCTTTAGTCGAAAAAAAAATACCGGTCAAGAGCAAGACCAATTGCCCGCCAACATTGGCAATTTACAGGATACCAACTTTATTAGTGCAAGTTTTTTCAACAAAGAAAAAATCCGCTTGCTGCCGGTCAGAAACATCCACGGATTGGCTCTGACCCAAACCGATGTATGGTATTTGAAATATGACCGCTTATTCATTGACGGACTCGAATCCGGCACTGGCAATTACATCATTGAAGGCATGCAGGTGTCTGATGCCAATGGGTTTCCGCTCAGGGCCGTTGGTGGTTTTAAAATGCACCGGACTTCGGTACCGGCCGGTATTATCAACACAAATGGTTCAGTCATTGAACTGAGCATAATGGATTAT
>JAHYJP010000012.1 GCA_019429055.1 Bacteroidales bacterium | reverse complement strand
GCAGAAGCCAGGGCCGCCATAATTGAATTCCACATCAGAATTCCCATCATGGTAAAAGCAAAGAACAGGATTATGGAGGGCAAATGCAAAATAGAAATTACACGCGCTGCAGTGGCTCCGGTATATTGAAAGTAAATGGCTGTTACCAGTGAACCAAGCACCAGATAGGTTAGCATGGATGACAAACCGGTAAGTGTAATGCCAAGTATTTTGCCGTCCATCCATACTTGCGGCTTGATTGCAGATACGATTTGCTCAGTTATTTTCAACTGTTTTTCTCCGGTTATGGCTGTAAACTGATAGGCAAAACCCAGAAAAACTGCCATGATCATAAGTCCGGCAAAAAAACCTGCCAGAATTCGTCTGTCCCTGCTTTGAGGTTCAAATATGTATTGACTTTCAATAGTTGCAGGCTGCATTACAAAGCCGAAATCTTCTGCTGAAATGTTTTTCTCTATCAGCGCATTAAACATTGTGTATTCATTCAGACTATTTTGCAGGATGTTCATATTTCGTGGCTTTTTGTAGGCCAGAAGAACAAAACCATCATTTGTTTCCCACAAGAGCATCCCTTCTTTTTCAGCTTTCATGGTTTCTGTAAAACGATTCTTTTCATCAGGAGATATTTCAATAATATTAAAAGAACCGGCAAGAGAATTTCGCAATTTCTCAGATGCATTTTCAAATATTGTTATCTCGGTTTTTTTATTTGATTCCCTGCCAAAAAAGCTTGCGATACTGCCACCTGCAAAACCAAATAACAACAAAATAAGGATACCCAATAATTCATTGCGAAGTTTAAAAAAACGTTTATACTCCCAAAGTGTTACAGTGAGAACCTGCCTCAAATATTTGTAATTCATAATAAACTTTTTTGGTATTTAGCTTTTATTTTTAACCAGTTCCAGAAAAATATCATGGAGACTGGAATTCTGACTTTTGATATTTGTGATACCATCCAGTGTCGAGAAGTCTTTCATAATTTCCGGAAGTTTTTTTTCTGCATTGAAAACGACTCTGACTCCGGAAGAATCAGTTCCGGATACCAATTCTGTACCTTTGATTTTTTTAATTTGCTCCATAGGAACTTCGCCTTCAAAACTAAGCTCCAGCGTATGTTGCAGTCCAAATGCATTGTAAATTCCCGAAAGACTCCCTTTATACAGTTCCTTACCATGATTGATAAGAAAAATCTTCCGGGCAATTTTTTCTACCAATTGCATCTGGTGGGAGCTTAGTAAAACAGTACACCCCTGGGCATTAAGTTCACGGATGTATTCAATAAATAGTTCCTGATTCAAAGGGTCAAGACCTGAGAAAGGTTCGTCAAGAATTGCAAAGGCAGGTTTATGCACTATGGATGCTATAAACTGCACTTTCTGCTGATTTCCTTTTGAAAGTGTTTGCAGTTTCTCTTTGGCTCGGTCTGCCAGGCCCATGCGATCAAGCCACTCCATGGCGGCAGCGTGTGCTTTTGCAGATTCCATGCCTCTTATAGATGCCAGGTAAACCAAGCTTCTCAAAACGGGCAAGTCTGTATAGAGACCTCTCTCTTCTGGTAAATAACCTATAAGAGATGAGTCGGGCAAATTATTTTGATTGCCGTTTAAATTCCAGAGGATTTCTCCCTGGTCGGCTTTGATAATATCAAGGAGTATGCGCAAAGTGGTGGTTTTACCGGCTCCGTTGGGTCCTAAAAATGCAAAAATATCTCCACGCTCAAGTTCAAAAGAAATGTTATTTACTGCATGAACGGTTTTAAAACGTTTATGCAGTGATTTTACCTCAATTACTTTTTCTGCTGACATCATAAAATAATTTGATTATTGCTCATCTTAAAACATTACTTTCCTTCCCAAACCAGTTGGCACAGAACACCACTGAAATAGCTGCCAGACCTACAAGAGAAACAACAGTAAGAAGATAATGGGGCAGATGAATGGTTCCTGCAATGATTTCCTTGGTAGCCAGCGTGATATTTACGATGGGAATGAGAGCTGTAACCGCATTGTATTCCATCCCGGGAATAAGCCCTAGGGCAGCCGGAATAATTACAATGAAAGTGAGTGGTGTAACAATGCTTTGTGCCTCCTTAAATGTTTTGGCATATATGGTGAGCGGAACCAGCAACCCTGCAAAGAAGATGGTGAGCGGGATCAGCATCAGCAGCAGATACATTACAAAGCTGAAGGTGAGAATCCCCATTACCACCGACATGATAAAATCGGGCAGTCCGGCAGAGATCTGCAAGCCGATGAACAACCCCAGGATGGCCAGCATGGCAGAAATCAGTCCGGTAAGGGCGATCACAACCATTTTTCCCACCAGTATTTCGATGCGCGAAACCGGGGCAGTAAGAAGGGTTTCCATGGTACGGCGTTCCTTTTCGCCGGTAAAAAGGTCAATGGCCGGATACATGGCACCTGTAAAGCAGAATATGATGAACAGGTAGGGGAGAAAACCACCGGCCAGCTTGCCGATCATCTCCTGATCTGTGGCAATATTAAAGGATTCGGTGCGGAAGGGTTTGATAAACGACCGGGTAAGCTCTTTTTCCTGCAGCCTTTGGCTAACGATGTTGTTTTCGTATTGAGCAAGGAGTCTGTCAATGCGGTCTTTCCCAGTTAAACGTGTACCCGAAAAATAGATACTCAGAGAAGTTTCTGTCATGTTATCGAGAGCAGCAGCAAAACCGGCAGGGACGAAGAGCCCGTATTGCAAACTATCGGAGCGTATCAGCGATTCCAGTTCGCCGGCATCATCCATATATACCAGTTCTACTCTTTCCTGGGTATTCAGGAAATCTTCAAGTCGCGTATCGTTATCTTCACTTACATATCCGATCTTTAAAGACCTTACCTGCTCACGCTCCATTACCGACATCTGAAGGCGGCTTGTAGCGATGAAAATAACCGGGAAAACAAGTACCGGCACCAGTACCATTACAATGATGGTTCGTTTATCCCTTAGTGTATCAAGGGTTTCTTTTTTGATGATGGTGAGAATATTTCTGAACATAATAATTTCGGTTTCGTGGGTTTTTAAGATGATGGAATTATACCGGTTCGTTCCGGGTAACGATGTGGATAAATTCTTCCGTAAGGTTTTCGGTATGCATCTGCTTGCGGAAGTTTTCCATGGTGTCATTGAAAAGGATGCGGCCGTCATGGATAATACCCAGATCATCGCAAAGCAGGTCAACTTCGCTCATGATGTGTGATGAGAAGATAACGGTCTTTCCCTGGTCTTTACAGTCGCGGATGAGTTCAATGATATTTTTGGCAGTTATGACATCCAGCCCCGATGTGGGCTCGTCGAATACCACCACTTCCGGGTCGTGGATCATGGTGCGGGTAATGCTTACCTTTTGCTTCATACCGGTAGATAGTTTACCAATACGCTTGTTGGCAAAATCGTGCATACCCAGTAGTGTATAAAGTCGGTCTTTGCGCTCTTCGATAAGTTTATCGTCCATACCATTGAGCTTTCCGAAGTACTTTATCATTTCGTTGGGGGTGAGTCTTTCGTACAGCCCTGTGGTTCCGGTTAGGAAGCCCATTTTAGCCCTTGCTGCTGACGGGTCCTCATTAAGGTCGATACCGCAAACCTTTACTGTGCCCGATGTAGCCCGCAAAATAGTTGCAATGACACGCAGGGTGGTGGTTTTGCCTGCCCCGTTGGGCCCCAGCAGACTGTAAACCCTGCCCGGCTTACAGGTGAAACTTACATCATGCAGTACCTTCAGTGTTTTTTCATTGACACCGATCTCCTGCCTCTGTTTCTTATTGAGTGGAAATTCCTTGTTAAGGTTGCTAACTTCAATCATTTTATCAGTTTTATGGATGAGATAAAATTTTATAACTCCGAAGTTAGTCGCAGCAAATATGGCTTTGTTACAATTTAAAGGAAGATTTTGTATGTGATATATGATCCCGTATATGCGGGATTTCGAAACTTTGTTTCTCAACATTTAAGATCAAACATCATCACTATTTCCCTTCCAGCTTTTTTGCCTCATTCCAGAACACGTCCATTTCGTCGAGCGACATCTTTTTCATGTCTTTTTTTGCGGCATTGGTTTGGGCTTCGAGGTATTCAAAGCGGCGGATGAATTTCTTGTTGGTGCGTTCGAGGGCACTTTCGGGGTTTACATCAATGAAACGGGAGTAATTGATGAGGGCAAAAAGCAGATCGCCGAATTCCTGTTCAATTTTTTCATGAGGTGCGTTATTATCAACTTCGTATTTAAGTTCGTTGAGCTCTTCCTGCACCTTATCCCATACCTGGTGGGGTTTTTCCCAGTCAAAACCTACACCACGGGCCTTGTCCTGGATACGGTAAGCTTTTACCATAGCAGGCAATGAAGCAGGTACACCTGACAGCACTTTCTTTCTGCCTTCGCGCAATTTGATCTTTTCCCAGTTTTCCTTAACCTGTTCATCATTTTCAGCAATGGTATCACCATAAATGTGAGGGTGTCTTCGAATAAGCTTCTCATTGATACTTTCAAGCACATCTTTGATGTCAAAAGCTCCTTTTTCCTGACCAATTTTGGCGTAAAAAACAATATGCAGCATCAGATCACCCAGCTCATTCCGGATTTCGTTAAGGTCGTTTTCCAGGATGGCATCGGCCAGTTCGTAGGTTTCTTCAATAGTAAGATGCCGGAGGCTTTCGAGGGTTTGCTTCTTATCCCAGGGGCATTTGGCCCTGAGTTCATCCATTATATCTAGCAATTGCTGAAAGGCTTGTAGTGTAGAATTTTCCATCAGAATTATTTTTTGCAAAGGTAAGAAACTAATAAGTTTTTGGTTACCATGTGCAAAATATCTGACTTTTTATCGGCCCGGTTGCCTGCTGTCAACCACCTGGAAATTCATAAAAGATGTTCTTCCCGTTGTTACTAAAGTTTGCAGATTTACACTTCTTCCTGTATTATTATTGGGAAGGAGCAGTTCCAGTGTAAGATTATGGGTTCCTGCGGGTAGCGAAAGCCTGGTATAATGAATACTATGGGGCAGGGTTTGCCAGTTGCGTGTATCGGCTTTTTCGGTAACTGCACCCAGAATGCCCAGTACGGCACCAATGTTCTGGTTTTCTCTGCGAACTGCCTGCTCAGCGGCCTGTTTTATGGCCAGCCTTAGCAATGCAGATCCCATTTCTCTCAACATCCGGTCTTCCAGCGATCGGAAAGCAATGGCATTGATGTCCTGTGCTTTTTCCAGCTGGGTTTGCCGGCCTTGCACCCTTAACCTGGCACCGGTAAAAACAGGGGCACGTTCAACATATTTAGGGAAAGCTACACGAACAATTCTCAGGTCGCCAAGATCTCCGCTGCTTTGTCCGGAGCTTCCCAGGTAAAACGGAAAGGATAAACCAAGCTGTTCATTCACAAAATCAACCCTTCCGCCACTACCACGCACCACCGTAAAATTGATGCTCCATTCGTCCTTTACAGGGCCCAGCCCGTTTTGCAGGAAAAATACCAGGTCGCCGTGTCCGGGCCTTGCATCATGTTCGTAGGAAAACCCAAATTCTCTTTCATAAAATTCCACCTGGTCCCTGAAACCCATTCTGTGTGCACTCCTGAGCAGGTCCTTTTTCAGTTGCATGGGAGCTTCCAACCCGAATAATCTGGAGTAATCTTCATTGTAAACGTTATATGCATTGCGGTAGGCAATGAAAGCGTTGTTATGATCGCCGGAGGCTTCGTAAATAATACCCATCAGGTTCTGGATAAAGGCATCCCTTTTATAGCGGTTGTCTGACGGAAATTTATCGGCCAGTGCATTGAGTCTTATATTCAGTCTGCGGCATTCAACCAGGGCGGCTTCGAAATTTCCCAGCTGGATAAAATTCATCGCCTTGTAGTAGTGAATCATAAGAAGTTCAAAATCTTCGCCCCGGTATTCGATCATGTTGGGGTTGGAAAAGAGGGCAAGCGCCTGATCAAGGGGGTTGTTCAACTGATCCTCGCTCAGAATATAAGCTTCTTCAAAAAACGTATTGCTTTGGGCATAATTACCCAGCATATGATGTACAACCCCCATATTCATCAGATGAAGCAGGCGGGTATGTCTTTTGTCTGCCCTGCGATCGCGGGCCAGAACATCGGCTGCCTGTTCAATTTGCCCGGTCCGGAAAAACTGGTTAAACTCCTGTTGACGCTGGTAATAAGTCCTGCAGCCGGTCAACAGAAAAGAGAGCAATATTATTGGAATTGTAATTTTCCGGATCATTTTAAGCAATGGGTTTAAACCAAAAATGGGGCTGTCTCAAAAGTGCGAGTTGGTCGTTGAGCAGTTCGATAAACTCACTGTAAAACCTGTCGAAACGACATCTGATTACCAGCCAGATACCCGCTTCGACAAGCTCAGCGTCCTGGTAAAATCTGGCTTTTGATACAACCCCGGATTTATAATATTTTAGTTGGTAACAACCTTGCGGATCTGTTTTTCCCCGATCCAGACCTTTTCGTTGGTTTCCATGTCGGTAAGTTCAAGGTTTACCTGGTAGAAAATAACTCTTTGTCGGCGGTGCTCATCAACAATGGAGTTAATGGTTCCGGTAAACATATAGTCGGCACCCAGCTCGCGTTGCCAGCGGGCCATGGTTTCGGGCGATGCAAATTCCTGCTGGTCAGCCCTTTCCTCACGCACGCTCTCACGGAATTCTCTTCCCTGCACCAGCCGCACCATGCCACTGTTGAGCAATTCCCTTTCCATGTTGCGCATAAAAGTTTCAGCATCAATATGTTCGTGGGTGCGGTTTTTTACATCGGCAACAATAAGAACGGGTACACGATTATTACGATTTTCGAAACGGGAAAGCCAGGGCCTGTTCAAAACATCATTGATCATTTCCTGGGCTACCATCCGCGAGTCGGAATCATTCCAGCGGCCACTCAGGTCAATGGTTGATTCAGTGTCAACGCGGGTTACTGTTCTTCTCTGGCAACTGCTAAGGGCCACCACCGCGGCCAGCAATAGAATAATCGAAACTTTTTTCATAGATCTGATTTTTGGGTTATTGAAATATTTATGTATGGATAATCAGGCATTATTGGAATTTTCGAATGAAAAACTTTACTTGTAATTCAAGTGTAAAAATAATCATTTGGCACGAAATTCCATTGAATCGGGAAATAACAAAAAATATGCCGTACAGAAATTTTCAGGGGAAGTGCAACCTGTTTTATCACGTTACATTTGGCAGGGTAAGTCTGATCCAGAATTCGGCTCCCCTCATGTATTCGCTGTTTACCCCAATGGTGCCGCCCATAAGTTCGATAAGCTCCTTGCTGATGGCCAGGCCTATGCCTGCACCTTCATGTTCGCGTGTATAGGAGCTGTCGGCCTGGGTAAATTTATCAAATAAAATGGGAATTTTTTCCCGTGGAATTCCAATTCCTGTGTCTTTTATGCTGATCTTAAGATCTGTTGAATTTCCCTGCAGTGGATTAGCAGTGGCTACTACTGTTACTTTTCCATTGGATGAGGTAAATTTTATGGCATTGGCAATCAGGTTGGTAAGTATTTGCTGTAACCTGAACTCATCTCCCACAAGTTGAAGGTGAGCAATATTACTAATGTCGGAAAAAAGTGAAATTTGTTTTTGCAGTGCAGCTGCTTTGAAGATCCCCAGTGTTTTATCCAGTAAATCGGCCGGCCTGAAAGGTTTTCTCTGAATTACAATACCGTGAGCTTCTATTGCTGAAAGCTGGTGAATATTGCTGATGAGCTCCAGCAGATTATCGGAAGATTCTTTAACTACTTTTAAAAGGTCTGTCTGCTTAGGAGTAAGTCCCGATCGCATCAAAAGATCAGTCATTCCAATAATCCCGCTAAGAGGGGTTCTCATTTCATGGTTCATGTTATCAAGGAAAAGTTCCTTCGCCTTATTGGCCTGTGTTCTGATTTCCTGCTCTTTCTCCCGATTCTGCTTTTCTTTTTCTAATGTTATATCCTTGAATATCCTGCACAAATATTTGCGGTTATTATCGTTAAATACAAAGCTTGTAACTGTAAGATATTTCAGTTCTCCTTCCCTGGTTTTTATGGAAATATCTCTTGCAGTGGGTTTCTTACTTTTATCGGCATCAAAGAACCGGAAAAAATGTTCTTTGAATTTGTCTTTAGGATATTCGGTAAAATCTTCTTTTTCAATGGGCTTGAAGGTTATTTCTGACTCAATATCCCAGATGTATTGTCCGATGGCGCTCTCTGCAGAAATTCCGGATATACTTTCAGAGCTTGAATTCCATTCAGTTATTCTTCCATCATCCTGAATAATTACTATGGGATCGAGAGACTGACGGATAAGATTTTTAAATTTGACTTCACTTTCCTTCAGGTTTTGCTCAGCTTCTCGTATCCGGGTAATATCCTGGGCAATTCCCATGATCCGGCCGTCGGGTTGTACCACACCCCTTGTGTACAGGTGCAGTGGGGGTTTATTTTTTCGCAGGAATTTCCATTCCAGGTCAACGGTATATTGGGTGTTTTTGATATTTTTTCCAACATTCTCAAACTTCTCTTTGATCAGCCTCCGGTCCTGCTCTGATGCATATCTGTTCAAAAAGCGATCGATAGGGATAAGAATCTTTTCATCGCTTCCGGTTTTATTAAAATCCTTCAAAATACCTTTATCAATAATTAAATTCTGACTACAGACATCGTATTGCCAGTATCCGAGTTTTGCAATAGCGGCTGCGTTCCACAAAGCAGTTTTTGTATTTTGAAGCTTCCGGCTCATTTTTATGCCGTGAATGGTTTTGGATGCCAGTTGTGAAAAGGTTTCAAATATATAAGGATGCACAAAACTATCGGGGGGCAACAGCAGAATTATAGTGCCATAGAGTTTGCCATTGGCGAATAATCCGCATCCGTAATATTTTCCTGTACCCAGAATAGTTTCAATTTTTTCGGCAACAGGTTCCGAAATGGTACCCATAGAAAGTTCTGAAATGCCTCCTTTTATTTCTTTCAACCTTGAAGATAATAACTCTGAAAAGTATGGGCTGTTCTTACTGACAGGGAATTTTTTATTGATAGGATGTTTTCCCAGTAATTTTATGATAATATCGGTTGATGAGTTTATTCCTTTTATGATTTGCGGTTTCAGAAAACCTTCAGCTTCATTATAACTGTTTACGATAACAATGGCATCGCTTTGCAGTGCAAAGGCAGTTTCGCCAATAAACTTGTAAATATCATCATTTTTGGTTGAGAGTAGTTTTATGGCAGATTCAGAGAGAATCTTTAACTGCTCATTCAGGGCTTGTTCATTCTTGTCAAATTGCACAATGGGAGTAATGTCATAAAAACTAACGGTTAACCAGCTTGTACCTGTTATTGGCACAAGGGCGCCACTTATGTTTTTTTGATCATATATGAGCGAGAAATTCCTGGTATTTTGCCGGGAATCCGAAACAAATAGCTTTTCTGGCATTAATCCGTTTTCCCTAAATAGCCTGAATACACTCTCTTTGTTCAATGTTGATGCATTCTTCATTCCCAGTGTTTCTATACATCTGGAATTGCTGAAAATGAAATCTCCCACTTTGCAATCATAAATTAATAAGCCAAAATCAAGGCTTTCAAGAATTTTGTTCTGTAAACTGTTTTTATCCCACGGGAAAATTCTACTTCCTTTTTTTTCACTGTCACTGATTTCTAACCGGTCGGTTATGTTTTGAGTAATACGGGCAATGGTTTCGAAAAAATTAACATCATCCTTATTCCAGTTGGTTACCCTGGAACTGTATATTGAAATAAATCCTTCAAGCTGGCTACCACGCATAAGCGGAACCTGCAAAAAGGCTTTTGCTCCTATATTAAGAAGCATTTCCTTGCATGGCATATAGATATCGGGAATATTGGAAATATCTGCAATGCGAAAAACACGTTTTTGAATGGCAAACTTTTCCCATAAGGGATACTTGCTGTATTGCAGATTCTGTAATTCATCCTTTACCGGTGCAATACCTTCCCCCTGCCATTCAAAGGCAGCAGAAAAACCTGTTTCATCCGGGTGGGTTAAATACAGAATTGCCCTGTCAGCATCAAACACAATGCAAAGCTTCTCAAGCAACTCCGGAATGAATTTCCGGATTGAAAGGCTGTCGGTGGAAGTAAGATGGGCAGAGATGTCCAGAATTAGCCGGTCTCTCAGACTTTGTTTTACATTTTCCAATTGTTCTGTATTGTAATTTTCTAATTTGTCTGATCGTTTAACTATATTCGCAAACCAGAGGCAACCTTCCTTGTGCAGATTGTTTTGATTTCAACATTTCAAATATAGGAATTTAGCATAGGTTGGGGGTTGGGGTTTTTACCAATTTTGTATAAGGTAAAACCACCTAAAATGAATCTGTTCGATATGATACATAAAGTGCCCGTCTGCGGACACTATATGTAATTGTATTTATATATGACATTCTTAATGTGCTCAATAATATTGATTTACAGTTGTTGGCACAAAGTTGGTTTAATAATTCGCCGGAAAACCCTAAGTTTACGTAATATGGACCGTATCATAAAAAAGAAGAAATGGACACCTGCCAGAATTACTATGCTGGCTTTGGGTTCGCTTCTGGCATTTTTCATCATTTATCTGTTGTTTTTTCGTGACAATGCCAGCAGGCTTTATGTTGACAGAGACAGGATGACCATTGCCACTGTACAACAGGGTAGTTTCCAGGAATTTATTCCTGTTGACGGAACGGTTCAACCCATTGTTACCATTTACGTTGATGCAGTATTCGGCGGAAGGGTGGAAGAGATATTTGTACGCGACGGAGCTTTTGTTGAAGAAGGCGATCCGATACTCAGGCTTTCCAATGCAGCCATAGAAATGGATTATATGTATCGCGAAAATAATTTGCTTGAAGTTTTAAATAATTATCAGAATACCCGGCTGAGCCTTGAACGCAATAAATTTGCGCTGGAAAGGCAAATGGCCGACCTTGAATACCAGAAAGACATAGCCACAAAAGATTTTAACCGTAAAAGAGTATATAACCAGTCGGGGCATATTTCGGAAGAAGAATTTGAGAATGCAGAAAGAGAATATAATATTGCACGCAGAAGATATGATATAGCATACCGTGCAATGCAGCATGATTCCGTTTATACCGAAACCCAGATGATCCAGATCAAAGAATCTATAGATCGAATGGAGGATAACCTGAGTATGCTCAACCGGAATCTTGAAAATTTAACCATAACAGCTCCTATCAGCGGGCAGTTATCATCCTTTGATGCCGAGCGCGGCGAAACCAAGCTTTCAGGAGAGAATCTCGGTCAGATTGATGTTCTGGACGGTTTTAAGCTTCGTGCCCGCATCGATGAGCGCTATGTTAACCGAACTTTTGTGGGGCAGCAGGCTCAGTTTGACTACGGCGGACAAAACTACCAGCTTGAAATCCAGAAAATATACAGCAATATTACCGCCGGTGCCTTTGAGGTTGATCTGCATTTTAATGATGAAATGCCCGAGGGAATAAGAAGAGGACAAACCATTCAATTACGCCTGCAATTCAGCGGTGTTGCAGATGCCATTATCATACCCCGTGGAGGATTTTACCAGGAAACCGGTGGAAACTGGATCTACGTGCTCGATCCCGCAGGTAACCAGGCTACTAAAAGAAGGATAAGAATCGGAAGACAAAATATTCATCATTATGAAGTTCTGGAAGGTCTTGAACAGGGAGAACAGGTAATTACCTCGTCATACGATGCTTTCGGAGGAAAAGACCGATTGATTTTCAGATAAGAAATACTATAACATTTCAACATTAATTAGTAAATTCATTATAAAAAACACAACCATGATCAGAACATCGAATTTAACCAAGGTTTTCCGTACCGAAGAGGTTGAAACCACTGCCCTTAACAAAGTATCTTTCGAAATCAATGAAGGCGAATTTGTTGCCATTATGGGTCCTTCGGGCTGTGGTAAATCAACCTTGCTTAATATACTCGGGTTACTTGACAACCCCTCCGGTGGGGAGTATCATTTTTTAAACAATGAGGTTTCAGGGTTTTCCGAGAAACAAAGAGCCAATCTCAGAAAGAAAAATATCGGGTTTGTATTCCAGAATTTTAACCTGATTGATGAACTGAGTGTTTATGAAAACATTGAATTGCCACTTATATATCTTGGATACAGTGCTTCTGAACGTAAAAAGAGAGTAGAGGAAGTACTCAGCCAGATGCAGATCATGCATCGTAAGAATCACTTCCCGCTTCAATTGTCAGGGGGTCAGCAACAAAGGGTTGCTGTTTGTCGTGCAGTGGTTGCCCGTCCGCATATTATACTTGCCGATGAGCCCACCGGAAACCTTGATTCAACTCACGGTGATGAAGTAATGAACCTGCTGGAAGAACTTAATAAGAATGGCACAACCATCATTATGGTAACCCACTCACAGCGCGATGCATCTTATGCACAGCGAATTGTTCGCCTGTTTGACGGGCAGATCGTTACTGAAGATAAAACCACAGAATTTGTGCTTACTTCCGTAGCAAAGTAATTTTCCAATCTTTTTTTTAGGCTGTAGAAAAGCTGATTAGGCTTAACAATCATTTGTTAACCATGATAAAAAACTACATAATTTCGGCCTGGCGCAATATGATGCGAAGTAAGGTGTATACCCTTATTAACATCTTTTGTCTATCGGTAGGAATTACTGGAGCCATTTTTATTACCCTTTTTGTTAACCATGAGTTGTCCTATGATACTTTTCATGAAAATCACAAAAATATTTACCGTATTGAGGGCAAGTATGATATTGCCGGTGGGGTTAATCACCTTGCCATAACAGCATTTCCGCTGGGCCCGGCACTGAAGGAAGAGTATAGCGGAGTTCAGGAATATGTCAGGTTCTTCTTTCAGGATGATGTGCTTGTAAATGTTAATGACAGGAAGTTTCTTGAAGATTTAATGGCATTTGCTGACTCAACTGTCTTCGATGTTTTTTCCTTTCCCTTTATTTCCGGCAATCCACAAGGTGCATTAAGTGAACCCAACACGGTTGTATTAACAAAAAGCCTTAGCGAGAAATATTTTGGTGAAGAAAATCCTGTAGGGCAAACCCTGAAGATTCAACAGGAAAATTTCATGGTAACCGGGGTAATTGAAGATATGCCCTCCAATACACACCTGCAGTTGAAAGCCCTGATGTCGATGAGCTCTCTTGACAGTGAAATTGTATATACACTGTCTTCTTCCTTATTCTGGAACATCAACCAAAATTACACCTATATTCTGATGCACAACTCAGCCAATATTGATGGAATATTCGCCAATATGGATGAGTTTCATGAAAAATACACTTTGCCCATGGGCCGGTTAATTGGAGCCACCGCAGAGTTTACCTATACCCCGTTGAAAGATGTAAGATTCAGTACCATCTTGTTTTCTCCTGAATCGGCATCATCAACTACGCTTATGGTATTAATCATAGTTGCTGTTTTTCTTGTGATCATTGCATCAGTAAATTATACAAATCTTTCTACAGCCAGAGCTACTGTTCGCGCTGTTGAGATCGGAGTAAGGAAAGCATCAGGTGCTACCCGCAAACAGATATTTTCTCAGTTTTTGTCTGAATCCATATTCCTTGCGTTAATTTCACTGGTTATTTCTATGCTTTTTATTGAAATCATGATGCCGGCATTCAATCATCTGGCTGACAAATCTTTTAGTTTATATGATCTGTTAAACTGGCCTCTTGTGTTTTATGTTCCATTTATAGTATTCCTCACGGGGGTCATGGCGGGGGCTTACCCTGCTGTTTTCATAAGTAGTATGAGGCCTGCAGAGATATTAAAGGGTAGTAAAGGATATGCCGGAGGCGGATCAGGATTGCTGCGAAAGGCATTGGTTGTTTTCCAGTTTGTAATCTCAATCATGCTGATTACCGGAACACTGATGGTGAGCAGGCAGCTTGGTTTTCTTCAAAATAAAGATCTGGGGCTTGAAACTGATGACCGCGCAGTAGTGAGATTACAGGATCAGGAGGTGAGAAGCCGGATTCAAACCCTTGAAAATGCGTTGAGACAAAACCCTGATATTATGGGTACAACAAAATCCATGTCAGTTCCGGGCAGAGGATTCAGCAAGTATGCAATTCTGATTCAATCGGGAAACGAAATGGTTGAAGCTACCGTAACGGCCAATCATATTGATCATCAGTTTCTGGAATTTTTTGAGATTGCAATAGAAGAGGGAAGAAATTTCAGCGAAGATATGCGCTCCGATGTCAATTCATCTGTAATTCTGAACAGAACAGCCGTAAACTATTTCGGCTGGCATGACGATCCCCTGGGCAGACTGGTACAATGGCATTTTGATGCAGACGGAAATCCCCAGCTGTCGGCAAGAGTGATTGGCGTAGTTGAAGATCACAATCTTCTTGACCTCCATCATCCCATTGAGCCTATAATGTATATTCTGCCTGAAAATGCCCAGATGTATCATCACCTAATCATTCATTACCGGGAAGGTAAAGAAAGTGAGATATTAAGTTTTCTGGAATCAGCTTTGCACGAATTTGACCCTGATAACTATCCAATAATAAGTTTTGTGAATAAAGGATACCAGGAACAGTTTGCAGCTGAGGAAAGGCTGGGAACCATTTTTGGAGTTTTTGCCATGGTATGTATCATTATATCATTTATGGGTCTTTTTGGCCTATCATCTTATCTTACCGAGCAACGCAGACGTGAGATCGGCGTCAGGAAAGTTCTGGGATCATCCATAACGAGTATTCTTTTCATGTTTTTCAAAGAGTTTTTATGGCTGGTAATCATTGCATCACTCATAGCGCTTCCGGTAAGCTGGTATTTTCTGGATAGATGGTTGAAAGAGTTTGTATACCGCGCTGATATTTCAGCAGAGCCTTTTTTGTTTTCTTCAGTTCTCGCTCTTGCGGTTGCTGTATTTACTGTGAGTTACCATATATACAGGTCCGCTTCGCTGAACCCGGTTGATGCTTTAAGGGCAGAATGAATACTTCTTTTCAGAAATCCCTTATCCATTCACTATCGGGAATGTTTCAATCACAATATAATAATCATATTTGATTAACCTTATCTTTCGTTTTAACTAACTATCTTGAAACATTTTTATGCTGTTTAACTACCTCAAAATAGCCTGGAGAAATATAATTAGGCAAAAAGGATTCAGTTTCATCAATATTTTTGGTCTGGCAGTAGCTATGGCAGCATCTATTATGCTGTTTCTTTTTATTAAACATGAAAAGAGTTACGACCGGTTTCATAGTAATGGTGAAAGAATATACAGAGTTATTTCCAGTTTCGGTGGCGATGTGGCCGACGTTTTACCCCGAACCCTGCCGGGTGTTGCAGAACTTTTGCCGGAACAATCGCCCCTGGTAGCGAATGCTGTAAGAATTAAGCCCGAAAGGTATAGCGTTAAAAGCGGGGATCAGATATTTGAGAGTGAAAGGTTTTTAATGACAGATCCTTCCTTTAAAGATCTATTTGATTTTCCCTTATATGCCGGAGACCTGGAACAAACGTTATCCGATCCTTCAGCAGTAGCCTTATCTTATGAACTAGCCAAAAAGCTATTCGGGGATCAGAATGCCATCAATGAAATTATTGAGGCAGAACAATTTTATATTGAACATGAATCGGGAAGATTAACATCCAGGTACATCCCTGTAAGGGTAGGAGCAGTGTTTGATCCTATACCCCTGAATACCCATTTGCAATTTTCAGTATTACACTCCTATGAATCCTATGACCCATTACTTGCCAGTGGTTTTGCCAATGATGTTTTTGTGTATTTTAAAACACATAATGTGCTTTCTGCATCTGAAATGGAAAACCTGTCAGAATTGATCAAAGAATACGCTTTGGGTTTATATGGTGAGGAATTCAGAGATATTATGAGTTACTCACTACAACCCTTGCATGATATTCATTTTGGGCAGCGCTATGGGTATGATACAGGCACCAGGGGAAATCTTGAAATCATTTATGTATTTTCGGCTGTAGCTTTTTTCATTTTATTTATTGCTATCATCAATTTCATTAACCTTGTAACGGCCCGCTCCGAGAGAAGAGCTGTAGAAGCAGCAATCAGAAAAGTTGCCGGTGCACGCCGGTCCGATATCATTTTTCAGTTTATGGGAGAGGCAATTCTTGTAAGTGGACTGGCTCTTATGATTTCTCTGGTTTTGGCAGAATTGTTATTGGGGCCTTTTTCAAGCCTGTTGAATCGGGAACTCAGCCTTTTGAATCAGCTTGACCTAATGAATCTCATTGTACTGATACTGCTTGCTCCATTGGTAGGTTTGCTGGCCGGAGCTTATCCATCCTTTATGTTTTCCGGTTATCGCCCGGCTGAAATTCTCAGAGGTAAAGGTCGTGGCGGGCGCAGAAATCCTTTGTTGAGGATAATTCTTGTGGTTGTTCAATTTTCTATTTCTGTCATTCTGATTGTGTCGATTATGGTCTTTAACAGGCAGATCCAATATATGAAAGCATCTGACCTGGGGTTTTCTCCCAGCAACGTTTTGGTCTACTCCGGTTTAAGCAATCGCCTGATCAGCTCATTTGATGCAGTCAAAGCAGAACTGCTTCAGCACCCGTCGGTCGGGAGTGTTACAGCATCTCAGGCATACCCCGGTGCATCGGGCAGCGGTATGTCGCTCAGAAAAGCTGATGATGATTTAGGAGTTGATATTTCTGTTGCTGAATACAGAGTATATGAAGATTTCCATAAAACCTTCGGGTTGAATATCAAACAAGGCCGATGGTTTGATTTTGAAAGTCAGACAGACCGGCAGAATTTTGTAATCAATGAAACTGCTGCCGCAGCGCTGGGCCTGGATGATCCTATCGGGCAGGATGCGGTAATGTGGCAAAGGAGTGGAAAAATTATCGGAGTAGTTGAAGATTTTCACATCAGTTCGCTGGTCAACAAGATAACCCCCCTGGTTCTTACAGCTTATGCAACCCAGTTTTATTATATATCCGTAAAACTGAGCGATGATTATCAGCAGGATGTATTTTCGCATATTCATGAAGTTTTCAGGGGATTTGACCCCAATTATAATCCCGAAGATTTTTACCTTGAAACTTATTTCCATAGCCTTTACCGGCAGGAAGAAAGCAATAATAAAATTCTGAATTATGCATCCATTCTTGCTATAATTATTGCCATGCTTGGAGTTCTTGGGTTATCATCCTACATGGTAATGGCCCGGAAAAGGGAAATTAGTATCAGGAAGATCATGGGTGCATCGGGCCTGCAGGTTTCATGGGTGTTGCTTCGCGATATCATTCGATGGGTAATTCTGGCAAACTTAATAGCATGGCCTGTTGCATGGTATTTAATGCAGATATGGCTGCAAGAGTTTCCCTATCGCATCAATATGTCGTTTTTTTATCTTTTGATTGCAGGATTTATTTCGCTCCTGATTGCTGTAATAACCATTTCTGGCCAAACCTTACAGGCAGCCCGAAGTAATCCTGTAGATACCCTGAAAAGCGAATAATGGTTTCGGTATAATGGAAAATGAAAAGAGGCTGTCTCAAAACTGACAGTTGGTCGTTGAGTCTGTCGAAACGACATCTGATTATCAGTTAGATACTCACTTCGACAAGCTCAGTGTCCAAATCAAAACTGACTTTTGAGTCAGCCTCTTTCAGTTTGTAATTAACAGGATTATTCAACTATAATTCTGGCAAAAAATACCTGATCATTATTTTGAGCTTTCACAAAATAAATACCACTCTTAAAGTTTGATAAATTCAACGAAACAGGTGTTCCTGCCATTGACTCAAAGGATCGGCTTTCTATGATCTGGCCGGTAACAGCTATGATCTGGATCTGCCAGCCGCCGGCTTCGGGTAACAGCACAAATAACTCCTGATTTGCCGGGACAGGATACACTGAGAATCCATCCTGATCAGAAAGTTCGCTAACAGTGGTAGGTTCCATAAATACAGCCTTGGCCTGGGTATTTTCTTCCATTGTAATAATAACCTGCTGCTGATCAATGTCAATTCCGTTAACAACCCATTTTTCAAATTCCCAGGGTTCGGTTGGAGTGGCATTAAGTGTAACCTCTTCACCATATTCAAAACTGTATTCACCCGGTTGCGGGTTGGTTGTTCCCTGTCCTTCAACTTCTATTAGCAATGATGGGAAAAACGCTTCAAAGCTGGCATTGAAATGAAAATTATTATTCAAAACAAACTCATAAACAGGGTCTTGCGAAATAATGGTTTCATCATTTCCTTCTCCTGTTGACCAGTGTTCAAAAATCCAGCCCGGTTCGGGAATAGCCGTCAGCGTAATTTGCGATCCTGCACCAAATGTACCGGCACCTGTTACGGACCCTGCACCTTCGGGTGTTATATCAACTTCAACTGTAAACTCAAAGGGTTCAAGAATTGCAATGAAGTTCTTATCAGATTTGACAACTACCTGCGCTTCTGAGATCGTGGAGTATATACTGCCGTTTTCAAGCCAGTGCATGAACAGATATCCCACTTGAGGCAAAACGGAAATGGTAATGGTATCGCCATGTTCATAAACTCCTGCACCTTCCAGGTTTTCATAGGCATCAGACGGTTCAACAGAAAGAAGAACCTCCCATGTATCAACGGTAAACACAGCTTCAACAACCTTATCCTCCTGCATGGTTACTTCGATATCAACCTGATTTCCGGATTCGATGCCATTTACAAGCCAGTGATCCAATGACCAGTTTTCTTCAGGATACGCTTGAATGCTTACCTGACTTTCGGGCTTGTAAAGGTATTCGCCTTCTGCAAAATTCAGCGAACCCTGTCCGGTTTTACCAAGCGATAGTGTATATTCATTGCCTGTGGCATTAATGGTTGCTGTTACCTCATTGGATGGTTCTGATAGTGTGCCATCGGCCTGTCTGCCCTGCACATAATATGTAAAACTTCCAACGGGCAGTGGGCCGTCAATATGATTTACCTGGTCGGGATCATTGCCCGAAAAGATCATTTGATCATTTCGGTATACATCAATGCCTGCCGAAGCAAGTTCCTTTAAATCTACACCATCATCTTCAAAAACATTTTCCCAGCTAAGACTTACAAAATTGTCATCGATAATAGTATAGGAAAGATTCACCGGGTTGGGCATTTCCTGCCCGAACTGTGCAAATATTTCCACCTGGTCAATTGAAATTCCGCGGCCGCGGCGTGCTTCACCTTCAAATGCTATCTGTATCTGGTTGCTTAACTCAGGAATATCGAGAGTAACATTGGTCCAGGAGAACTGGTTAAAATCAAATGTTTCCAGCAAAATCCATTCCCCGGTGGGCTGGGTGCGATATTTCACCCTGAGTATATCCTGGTTGCCCGACTGGGCCGGATTAGCGTAGAAAAATGAAAGTTGTGCGCTGCCATAGTTCTGAAGATCCATAACCGGGCTGATAAGTCGTGTGGTGCTTCCATTCAGCGGTAATGTTTCTACCCTGAAAAACACATTACTGCTTCCTTCATAAGCCGAAAAGGGATAGCCATCATTATTGCCAACACCTGCCAGCCAGTCAACTTCATTTACAATGTATTCCTGCTGCCAGCATAATGATATTTCTTCGTCGTTGAACCCTTCGAAAAATGGAAAATCAGTTACATTATTGCATAGAGTCTGGGCTGATGCAGTAAGACCTGCTGAATATTCCGGTCCCGGAGCTGCAAATGACCATATTTTGAAATGATATTCAGCAGAGGGTTCAAGTCCGGAGTAAAGATATTCTTCATCATTGCCCATATAAATAATGGTTCCACCGTCTTCTATTTCATCTCCGAGAGTGTAAGGGCCTGCAGGCTCACCAAAAGTTTCAGAGTCATCTACAGCTATCATTACAAAATTTTCATCTTCATTGAGCTCCCATTGCAGTAAGATTTCATTTTCTGAAAGGGTTTGTGCATCAAAACTTATGGGATTATTTACTGCTGTGCCAAATGGATCAAACCCATTGAGAGCAGCTACACCTGTTCCCAGGGGATCCAGCCAATCGCTGAGTCGGGTAGCCGGGCTGCCCCCTCCGTTCCATGAAATTCCCAATCGTCCGTACCAGTCGGGTTGGGTATTGCCGCATGCGGCATAACCACCATGCAACTGACCAAGGATGCGGCCCTGGGAATCAAAAATGGGAGATCCGCTTGAGCCGGGTTCGGTTGTAGTTCCCCCGCTCCAAACGATCCGCCAGTGAGAGGTTCCCGATCCGGGCCCCTGAAGATAACTGGCTGCCTGCACCCCACCGGTTGCATAGCTGAATTTTTTAATATCACCCCTGGGGTGGTGCACCCCTATGATGGTTTCATTCAAAACACTTTCGAGGCTTCGGTTCCAGCCTGCATAGTAAGGGTTGTATTCGTCGGGGATGGGCTGGTTAAGTTCCATCAGCCAGAAATCGGATGTTGAATGCCGGGCAATTTGTGTTGCACCCGACATGGAATTATAAGGGGGGAATGAAGGCGGATTACTGCACGTTTCACTTTGCCAGTTAAACCAGAAAACAACAGTTGAGGGGTTTGTGTAGCAATGATTTGCTGACAGGAAAAACGGGCGCTGATCGTTTGCAGTATTATTGATCAATGCACCTGTGCAAAACCCGTTACCACCGGTAACCAGCATCCCGGTTGATCTAATTTGTTGTTCCCATCCCTCGGCTTCGGGGCAGGCCACATTGAGGTTACAGGAACCACTATCTCCAAAACCTTTGGCAAAGGCAAAAGGATCGCGGTAGGCATGGGTAACCATTTCCAGGTTTAATTCTCCTTCAAATGCAGCATTGTGGGGTTCGAAATACTCTATGGTTATATGATCGCCTTCAACCAGAGTAGTCGCAAAATAGCCGTCATCCTGGTTATTGTAGTCGGTAAATGCACCCAGAATTCTGCTTTTTCCTTTATTGTAAACAAAAAGCTGTGCTCCGGGGGCCAGTTTGTATCTATCAAAGGTGAGATTGATGGTATAGGCACCCTCTGACTCAATGGACACCCTCCAGATTTTATCTCCATCGGGAAGAAAATCCCAAATACCCGAGTTTTCAGGATTAATGTTTACAAAAAGATTTTCTCCGAATCGCCAGGGAATATTCTTGATGGTATCGAATATCATATCCTCCTGTAACAGGCTTTCCACATCAACTTTTTCCATGGATATCAACGGCACCTGATCTGTAAGACTGGTTTTTGAAAAACTTGGCGGGGTTGCGGGCTGAGAAATCTGTGCAGTTACAAAACTTATGGATGTAAGAATGAGTAAAAAAAATGTAAAAAGATAGGTAAACTTTGACTTCATGATATTAGCGTTTGGTTTATGTGTAAAATGATTAAGAAAGGTAACACAAAAAAAGGCCGGATTGTTCCGGCCTGCAGTTTATTTATTGAATATTAGTTGGTAACAATCAGCCTTTTACTTTCAACAATTTGATTGTCTATAATAAGCGAATAAATATAAATTCCGTTATTCAGGCTTTGGGTGTTGATGCGAACACGATCGCTGCCGATGCTGATATTTTCAGTATGAACACTTTTCCCTAAAAGGTTTCTGATAACAATCTGAGCATTGGAACTGCCGGCGGGTAATGAATAATTGATCCAGGTATGGCCTCGTGCAGGGTTGGGCTGGGGATCGGACAATGACCAGCGGGCTAGTTCATGATGAAATACTGAAGTTTCGTCTGCCGTAATAACAAATTTTATTACTACACTAACGGGTTCAAAGGATTCACGATCATTGAAGAACTCAAATTCAACATAAGAAATACCGTTTACCCCCATAGGGTAAAAATCTGAATAAAAATCAGTTGATGCTGATGTTTCGCCAGGTTCCAGAATAATAGGATTGTCAACTTCAAACACCTGGGGAGAAAAACAATAATCATACCAGCAAAAAACGCACTCACTGCCATCAACAATGTCATGCTCAATTTTTCTTACAAGCACTTCTTGTGCTTCGTCGGAATCATTGGTGAAATATACATGTACTTTTATGTAATCCTCATGAGAAAAACCATTGACAACGAGCGTGTCATTGGTAATATCATTTCCGGAATCGTCGGAAAGTAGAATTTGCGCGCCTGTGATCATTGAAAATGAAATCAGAACTGCTATGCTTAGTATTAGTTTCTTCATAACCATGTTTATTAAAATAATGCGATGAGCTAAGAGATTGCATTAAGAATGTTTTAACATTGCAAATTTAGGCAAAAATTGAACCAAAGGCGAAGGATTTTATCAAAAATTCAGAAATCAACATATGTTAGTGCTATTTTTCGACAGAGACAGGCTGTTTGAATATGAAATAATTTTAAAAAGCATATGTTTCTTTGAAAAAAATCAATTAAAAGTTTTTCGGCATCGAAAAATAAATATGCTTAATTTTGTATCGACTTAAACAGACGATTGTCTGAAATTTAACCAAACCTAATCAAAACTTACATTATTATGAAGAGAACTTTACTTTTAGCAATTATGCTGGTTTTTGCCGGCTTTTTAAGCCAGGCACAAGTGTTGCTTGATGAAGATTTCAGCAGTGGCACATTTCCTCCATCAGGCTGGAGTATCTCAGACCATGCAGCCAACTGGTCGGCAGTGGCTACTGCCAATGCAGGCGGTCAGGCGCCTGAGGTGCGTTTGAACTGGGCGCCACAGTTTAATGCCACCAGCCGTCTTGAAAGTCCTGCACTGGACTTATCAGGCAATGAATCAGGGCTTGTATCCATCAGTTTCCGTCATATGGTTGACCACTATGGAGGACCCTATCAGATTGGACTTGCCTACAGCAATAATGGCGGGGATTGGCAAACCATCTGGAATGTAAGCCCAACAGCTAACATTCCTGCACAGGTTATGGCATTTCAACTGGATGCAGACGATTTTCCTGTTAATTCTGATAATGTGAAAATCGGACTTTTCTTTTCGGGATCAAGTTATAACATCAATTACTGGTATATTGATGATGTAAAAATTGTATTACCACTGGGCCTCGACCTTGCAATGAGCGAATTACTTGTTCCTGATTTCTTTGTCGATGATGTACCTGTGACCGGTGTTGTTGAAAACATGGGGATGGAGGAGATCTTCTCCTTTGACCTAAACTGGCAAATCAATGACGGAACTGTATACACAGAGAACTTTTCAGGACTTTCCATCCCATTTGGATCCTCTTACAATTTTGAAACCGAAGGTCTTATTGAAAGTGTTCCCGGTTCCTATACAATATCTGTTTATGTCTCGAATGTGAATGGACAGGAATCCGATGATAATGCTGATAATGATATGCTCCAGAAGACTTTCTCTGTTCCATCTGGATCCGTTGCCTACAGGCCTTTGTTCGAATCCTTCTCATCATCGACCTGCCCGCCCTGTGCTCCTTTCAACACCGGTGTTATGAATCCATTTGTGGCTAATAATATTGGCAATATGTCTATTATAAAATATCAAATGTCCTGGCCAGCACCTGGTGATCCTTATTATACTCCTGAAGGTGGAATAAGAAGAGTCTATTATGGCGTAAACGCTGTGCCTTCTCTGGTTGTTGACGGAAGCTTTGTTGCAACCAACCAGGGTGCTGTAGATAATGCCTTTCAGGCAGGTCTGAGCCGGCAGGCTTTTATGGAATTAAGCGGAACCAGCAGCATGGATGGTACAATCATAAATGTTGATGTGGAAATCCTTCCCTACCTTACCCTTTCTGATCTCCGCCTGCATGTGGTTGTGGTTGAGAAAACTACTTACGATAACGCTACATCCAACGGTGAAACCGAATTTCATTATGTAATGATGAAAATGATTCCCGATGCAGAAGGCACAACTATAAATCTTACAGATGGCGAAGCATACAATAACAGCTTTTCCATGGATCTTTCCGGTACCAATATAGAGGAATTTGATGATCTTGCGGTGGTACTATTTATTCAGGATCATCCATCCAGAATGGTATTCCAGTCTGCATTTACAGCGCATGATGAAGTTTTCACTATTGATTTTGATATTGACAATCTTTCTGAAGGAATAGAACTCGATGGTGTTGTGAATGTGAGTTTCAGCGGACCGGTTACTTTTACTGATGGATCTGAAATTACCAATACCAATGTTCACGAACTGATCACCTATACCAGTTTTGATAAAGAAGGTAGCCCTGTTCCATTTACTGCCAGCATTTCTGAAGACAAAAAGTCAATAACCATTGCACCTGACGAACTCCTGGATTATAATACCCAGTATTTCGTTGAAATTGCTTCAGTTATGGGACCCGGTGGTTTTATAACCGAGCCCGTAAGCATAGTCTTTACAACCCGCACAACCTACGGTGCCCCCGTAACCACATTTGATGTAATTGACGATGGCGTTGATGTGCCTGTGGATCATGTTTTTACAATTGAGTTTAACCAGCCTGTGCGTCATGCTGATGGATCCGAGATCACTTTCCTGAATATCGGGCAACTGATCACCTTCCGTGAAAATGACCTTCAGGGCGATGCGGTTGCTTTTACAGCCACCATCAATACTGAAAAAACAGCGATTACTGTGGATCCGCTTGCAAATCTTGCAGGTAATCAGTTATTTGTGCTGGGAGTAGGTGCCTTGATGGGTATCGACAATGAAGTTAGTGACCCGGTTCATATTTCATTTACAACCCAGGAAGCGTTGTTTGTAAATGAATTTGATCCTGCATCCATAAACATTTACCCAAATCCTGCCCATGCCAATATTTTCATTGAACTGCCCCAGGTGCACGGTGATGTTAACGTAAGACTTTTCCATATCAATGGACAGCTGGTTTACGATGCCCGCACCCAGGGATCAACTGTGAAAATTGATTCTTCTCAGTTTTCAGCAGGCATCTATTTTGTTGAAATCATTGCCGATGGAAAGATTGCACGCAGAAAGGTTACCGTTGCACATTAGAAGATACAGGCAGTTATGCAATAATGCAGATATTTGACTAAAAGAGAATTAATTAATAACTTTAATGTATTAAAGTCAAATATACCCGTAATCAGGATGACAGAGGAGTGGCGGTCAAATAAGACTTTTCATTCCCTGTCATCTTTATCAATGCAACCTTTATCATGAAAAATCTTTTCTTACGTATTCCGATCACTTTCCTTGCACTGCTTTTCATTTTAACCCACGCTTTAGCCGCAGATAAATCCTATGTAGTCAGAATTGATAATTTCTTTGGCGGGCCTGTTCACAAAACCCACAACGAATATGAACTTCGTGGCGAGATAGCCTATCTTGGAAACAGCCCGCTTGAATCCATCAGGATCCATTACCAGATAGATGACCAGGAAGCCGGCACCGAGTTTTTCGATAATATCGGTGTTTATCCTTATGTCCCATTCAGGTATGCGGTGAGTGAAAAATGGATTCCGGAAGTTGAAGGAGAATATGAGATTAAAATCTGGTTCTCGGAACTCAATGGTGGTAACATTGATGAGGGTGTGAGCGATACCGTAAGTGTGTACGTTGAAGTATATGATCAACTGGCTGAAAGACAAATGGCTTTGCTGGAGAGTTTCTCAAGTATCAATTGCGGGAGCTGTGCACTTGTAACCCCGGCACTCAGAAAAATCGTGGATGAGAATCCTGACAACTATGCCATGATCTACTATCATCCGATGCACTATGAAAGCAGCCCTTTGTATCTCTTTAACCCTAAAGACCAGAACATCCGGCGCGATTATTATGATGTCTTTTATACTCCGTGGTCTGCCATAGGAAATCTTTATACCGGCGGAAGCGAAGGTGTGGAAGATATGCTTATGCAACTGGAGTTGCAAAAATGGTCAGGTTTTTCACTGGATGGTAGCTGGCATGCAGAAAATGATTCATTATATATTGTTGTGGAGGGTGAAATATTTGTAAATACCTACGGCAAAGATTACAGGCTGTTAATTGCAGGGATTGAAGAGAGTGTGCACTTTGATGAACCACCGGGTTCCAATCAGGAGAAAGATTTTTATCATGTAATGCGGTTTTTTGCACCCGATGCACAGGGAACCAAATTAACAGCAGGGGATAGCAAAAATACTTTTCTCCAAACCATTGAGATGCCGTGGTTCGAAACCCTTGAACCGGAGAATATGAAACTGATTGCTTTTGTCCAGGAAATGAGTTCCACTGAGATCTCACAGGTTGTGCAACTTGATCATCAGTCGCCTGAAGATGAAGATGATACCACTAATATAGCTGAATTTTCAGAAAATCGTAATCCTTTTCTTATCTTCCCCAATCCCGCAAACCAGTTCATCAGGCTTAAGGGCGATATGAACGGAATACTGCCGGAGCAGATTATGGTATTTGATTTGCAGGGAAGACATATCAAAACCCGGCAAAATACAGATTACATTGATCTTGGCGACATTTCATCCGGGATCTATTATCTATTAATTCAATCAGGAAGCTCTGTTTACAGGGAAAAGATTTCCATTATCAGATAAATCAAAAAACCTTAACTAATCCATTTAATTCAAAAAAAGCATGAATGCAAAATTAGGAATTATCATCATCGGGATGGTTCTGTTGCTGATGACCGGCAATGGTTTTTCCCAGGGAACAAGTGGCCGCACCATACCTGATCATACAGTTAAAACCCTTGATGGGCGTGATTTTCAGACAGCAGGCTTTGAGAATGACGGCAAGCCTTATGTTTTGAGTTTCTGGGCTACCTGGTGTCGTCCGTGCCTGAAAGAGCTCAATGCCATAGCCGAGATATACGACGAATGGGAAGACATGGGCTTTAAAGTAATTGCAGTAAGTACCGATGATGCCCGTACCCGTGCCAATATCCTTCCTATGGTAAACGGGCGTGGATGGGAATATGAATTCTACCATGACGAAAACGGCGATTTCCGTCGTACCATGGGTGTAAATATGGTACCTCACACCTTCATTATTAATGGTAAGGGCGAAATTGCCTATCAGCATACTTCCTTTGCTGATGGCATGGAATGGGAAATGTTTGACAAACTGATGGAGCTTCTCGAAAAAGAATAATAACATGATAAAAAAAGGGAAGTTTGTTTTACTGACCGTACTGGTCAACATGTTGCTCCATTTTTCCGTTTCAGCACAGGAATTACTGCCAGGAGCAAGGGTTTGGGGAAATTTTCAGATGGATGCACAGTATTACCAGAATGATACCATCATTGGGGCACCCGAAGTACCCGAAAAGATATTAATGAACGCCTTTGCCAACCTGAATGCCGAGTACAGGGGTTTTACCGTTGGATTAAGGTATGAAAGCTACCAGAATCCTTTACTGGGATTTGATAACCGTTATCGTGGCAGCGGAATTCCCTATCGCTTTGCCAGTTATACTCAGGATAATCTTGAGGTTACACTGGGTAATTTTTATGAGCAATATGGCAACGGAATGGTTTTAAGAAGTTATGTGGAACCCAATCTCGGGCTTGATAACTCTTTTGATGGTATAAGATTGCTTTACCGGCCCACCGGTGGTGTAACCCTGCGGACGTTGGTTGGTCAGCAAAGATTTTACTGGGATAAAGGCCCGGGTATTGTTAGGGGGGGTGATGCGGAAATTCATCTGAACCAGGCTTTCAGCAGATTTTCAGAAGCGCAGAGCCAATGGATACTGGGGCTAAGCGGTGTGAGTAAATTTCAGCGCGATCAGGATCCCATTTACATCTTACCCGAAAATGTTGCTGCATTTGCAGGGCGGGTAAATTTTTCACGTGGCGGACTTAATATTAATTCCGAGTATGCTTACAAGGCCAATGATCCGTCGGCTGAGAATAATTTCATATACCGGCATGGAGAAGCTTTTATGGTCAGCAGTTCTTACTCTTTCAGCGGATTCGGGCTGTTGCTTTCTGCCAAAAGAATTGACAATATGGGTTTCAGGTCGAACCGGGGAGCCACCGGAAACGATCTGCACATCAATTACCTCCCGGCCATGACACGTCAGCATCTTTACAGCCTCACGGGTATGTACCCTTACGCCACCCAGCCAACCGGCGAAATGGGCGCCCTGGCAGAGCTGACATTCCGGTTGCCCCGTGAATCTTTCCTGGGAGGTCCTTTTGGTACTACCGTTACTATCAATTCCAGCATTGCCAATGCCATTGACAAACAGCCTTTAAATGATACAACAGCCATAGGGCAAACGGGAACCGATGGTTACAAATCGAGCTTTTTTGCTGTGGGAGATGAAAAGTATTTCCAGGATCTTAACATTGAAGTCAGCCGGCGATTCAACAGGAATCTCAGGGGTACCTTTACCTATATGAATTTGTTTTACAACCAGAATGTAATTGAAGGTTACCAGGATAAAGAAAATGTAAAGGCCCATATTTTTGTTGCCGATATGACACTCCGACTCGAGCGCCGGCGTTCAATAAGGTGGGAAGCGCAGCACCTTTCCACAGCCCAGGATAATGGCAACTGGGCCATGTTGCTGGTTGAGTACAATATTTCCCCCAACTGGTTTTTTGCTGTTTCTGACCAGTATAACTACGGCAATGATGACCCGGAAAAGCAGTTGCACTATTATACCCTTAATATGGGGTACAACAAAAACGCCAATCGGTTTGCCCTGGGCTGGGGCCGCCAGCGAGAAGGAATCATTTGCATTGGCGGGGTGTGCAGGGTGGTGCCGGCCTCATCAGGATTTACACTGAGCGTAACCAGCAGTTTTTAATGATTAAATGACTCTTAGTATGAAACTCTTTAAATTGATTATTCCGGTAACTCTGTTTTTCACAATAATGATTTTGGGTTGTGATAAAATAGAACCGCCATACATGACAGATACACAACAGGGTGGTGGAAATGACGAAGTCGTAAGAAAATTTCTTCTTGAAGAATTCACGGGTCATCGCTGCCCCAATTGCCCGGCAGGAACCGAAATGGCCAAAATCCTGAAGAATCTTTATGGCGACAGGTTGGTGATTGTGTCCGTTCATGCAGGTTTCTTTGCCAACCCTATGAGTGCTCCGTTTAATTATGATTTCCGAACACCCGAAGGAACGGCACTGAATAATCATTTCGGCATTACGCAAAACCCCACTGGAATGGTTAATCGTACTGAGTATGAAGGGGCGTTGCTGCTCACTCCCGCCTCCTGGGGTTCTGCAATGCAGGCAATGGAAGATATTGAACCCGGTTTTAAACTTGATGTGAGTATCACAAGTGTTTCCGGCAACATTTACAGGGTAGATGCAGATATTACCGCTCTTTCTGATCATGAAGGAGAGTTATACCTGGTTGCTCTTATCCTGGAAGATGGGATCATTAAACCTCAAAAAATCAATCATCCGGATTATCCTGATGGTGAGATTCTTGATTATGAGCATAACCATGTACTTAGAAAAGGTATTACCGGTATATGGGGCGATAAAATTATTGAAGATTTATTTCCTCAGGGTATCATTATGGAAAACAGCTATACGTTTGAATTGGATAATAGCTGGGTTGCTTCCAATTGTTCTGTAGTGGTTTACCTGATGAATCCGAATATGGAAATTTTGCAGGTTGAAGAAAAGAAAATCCCTTCCAATTAACCATAAAAAACATATTGGGTACTTCGTTTGTTTTCATAATAGTTAAGTTATAAAAAGTGATTTTTGAATATGAAAACAGCACTGGTTTCAGGAGCCACCGGACTGGTTGGCTCCTTTCTTGTAAAAATGCTTCTGGAAGATGGGTATTATGATAAGGTGAAAATCATAGTAAGAAAGCCGGTCGATCTGAATCATCCCAGCCTCGAGCAGATCATTTATGATTATGAAAATCCTGAGCCTGAAAAGTTTGAAGCGGATGATGTATTCTGCTGTCTGGGTACAACCATAAAAAAAGCAGGTTCAAAGGAAGCTTTCATAAAAGTGGACTATGAATATCCGCTTCAGGTTGCACAGGCAACACAAAAGGCCGGGGCCAGGAATTTCAGTATTATAACAGCCATTGGTGCCAGCAGCAAATCAAAAATATTTTATTCCCGGGTAAAAGGGGAAGTAGAAGAAAAGCTTCAGGAAATTCCTTTCCATTCGCTTCAAATTTTCAGACCATCTATGCTGCTGGGGCCAAGGAAGGAATTCCGGACAGGAGAGGAGATCGGAAAAATATTTGCCCGCATGTTGTGGTTTCTTTTCCCAAAGCGTTATCGCGGCATACATGTTTCGCAGGTTGCCGGTTGTATGATCAGCAAAATAAAAGAAGCGAAACCGGGGCTGCAGATTATTGAATCAGATCAGATGCATGAATGGCCGGTAAGGAAGAATCCATAAAAGAGCAGGTAAAACCCAAACACCCTTTTCTTAATCTCATCCTAACCTTAACCTATCTTTTACCCCTCAGCCCTGCCATGATAATACCTGGCTTTGCTTTTGTCATCGAAACGCAGGTAAATATTCCCTATAAAACGGGCATAGGTGGGTTTGGGATCAATTTCGTAAAGCCGCAGAAAGTAGTTCAATGATTTGTGGAAATCTTTATTAAGAACTTCAAAAGCACTTAATAGCTGTGCATATTGCCTGTGTGTGCGGTTTCTTTCGTAGGCTTCCATCTCCGACTGATAAAGATTTTCAGCCTGCCAGAAATATTTCTGGGCCATATGATAAAGGGCATCGGTATTATCGGGATTCAGCAAGAGAAGATCTTCAGCGATATCGTCTAAAAGGTCTTCATTTTCAAGGGCTTTCTGCATCTTGAAATAGGTATTCAAAAGGGGCTCTTTTCGGCTGGCATCTCTTTCAATTTCATTCCAAATCTCAACCGCATCTTCATAATTTCGGCTTTCGGCATAGGTTTCAAAAAGTCTTTCCTTCATAGCCTGCACTTTTTCGCCCTTCGGTTCAGATGCCAGGTACATTTCCAGGGCTGTAATTTCGCGCGACAGATTATCGATTCTACGATTCAGCAAGGCAAGTGTATAATGTACATCCGCACCGGCGGTTTCACTGTGCCGGATCAGGTTCAGGTAGTTCAGGGCTTTTTCTTCCTTTTGGAGATGAAAGGCCGAAAGTCCGGCTCCCCGATAAATACTGTCGGGTATGCTGAGCACATCATGCTGATGCCGGGTAATGAAATCTTCGTAAAGCGTAAGAGCAGTCTGGTAGTCGCCGGTTCGCAGTGCATGCGGAGCATCGGGATCAATACCGGTATACTGCCTCTGTGTAGAACATGCTGCAAAGACAATCAATAAAATCAGGGTAAAACGCAGATGAACTTTCATAAAACATCAAAATAAAACAGGGAAACACTTGTGAAAAGTTTCCCTGAACAACTTTCAGTAATTGTTGCAAAGTTAACAATTATATATAGTCTGAAAAGTCAAAATATGTGAACACTGTAGTAAAATGCAAACCTGATGATGAAAAATCTTGTCAGAGATTAAAAAGAGTTTTGGCTTTATTAATTTCTTCCATCATAATGGTGTGGGGCCGCCCGGGAAAAATTTCCTTAGTAACTTCTGCCCCCAAACCCTCCAAAATTTTATGGGTTTCTTCAGTACGTTGCAATGGTATGTGCGGGTCATTATCGCCGTTACTAAGATATACGGGTGTTCCGTCAAAGTTTCCGGAATAGTTGTTTGGGTCGGGTTTGTCGCCAATCAAGCCACCGGTAAAAATGCCTGTTCCGGCAAATTTCCTTGCATTGCGTGATGTAACTTCTGCCGTAAGGCATGCTCCCTGCGAAAAACCCATCACAAAAATTTTTTCGGTTGGGATGTATTTTTCAATCTCGCTGATCAGCCTGTTAATATTTTCCAGTGCACTGTCAAGCCAGGGTTGGTTTTGAGCACGGGGAGCCAGAAAACTCAATGGGTACCAAACATATTGATTGGCCTCCGGGGCCACAACATAGGTATTTTCAGTTTCAAAAAAATCGGCCAGCGAAAGAATATCATCCGGGGGAGCACCCCTTCCGTGTATAAGAATTATAGCCTTTTCTGCTTCTTGCAGTTTAGTTCCTCGTTCAACAACATTATAATTATGCATGGCTATCAGGGGGTTTAATGAAATTTATTTTGATTATCTGGTAAGCCAACAACTTTCGTATGCATATGGTTTAATCAGGTGCTTACGAGAAGTATGCAACAAAAAATAATATTATGTTATAATGGATTAACAATATTTAAGAAGACAATCCCGTTATTATATAAAAGGCCGGTTTATTTCGCTCTTTGCGCGCAAAGTGTTGATAAGCATTCATAATTGATTTATAAACCAAAATCTGATGCTATGGACACAAAAAAATCTCCCCGTAAGAACCTGGAAAACAAGAAAACCTTGTTTCTGGAAATCGGTTTTGTGCTGGTACTTGCATTCGTATTGCTTGCTTTCCAGTATCGCATAACCGAGAGACCCGATTTTATAACTCCTGACGATGGACATGACTGGGTTGATCGTGACTACATACCACCCAATATACCCAAGCCACCCCCGCCACCGCCACCCAAGTCCCATGAAATCACCCCGGCTCCCGATGAGCTGATAAATGATGATTTTTTTCCTGAGATAGATATTGACGCTTACCCTGATGTTGCTGTGCCGGATTATCCTCCCATAGATATTGGCGGAAAAGATGAGGTGCCTGATCCGGGTGATGATATTATTCTCCGTCCTGAATTCTGGCCTGAGTTTCCCGGCGGGGTAGAGGCACTATACAGGTATTTGGGCAGCGTAATTCGCTACCCGCGTGAAGCGCAGCAACTGGGAATTGAAGGAACCGTTTACGTTGGATTTGTGATTGAGAGAGACGGATCTGTAACAAATGTCCACATTCAGAGGGGTATAGGTGCAGGGTGTGATGAAGAAGCCATGAAGGCAATTGCAAACATGCCTAACTGGACTCCCGGACGAATGGGTACCCAGCCCGTAAGAGTCAGGTTCACTGTGCCGGTGAATTTCAAATTGAACAGGTAATTTAAGTTCTTCATAGTTTAAATTAAGAAAGGCTGCAATTTTTAGTGAATGCAGCCTTTCTGTATTTCATCTGGATAAAATTAGTTTAAGTTATTAGCTTCGCTGAGCTCGCTTTTCAAGCTCGGTTGGTCAGATGGAACTTACATGAATGACCTTATCCTTTATCTTTTGTGAGCGCGGTACTCATGTAAGTTTCATTAAATCATTTCTCTATTTCAGATACCTCTCCAGCCAGTTATGAAGCTCTTCATACCAGTAAATGGAGTTCTGCGGTGTGAGGATCCAGTGGTTTTCATCGGGGTAATAAACCAGGCGGGCCTCCAGTCCCATGGATTTGTAAATACCGTAAACCAGAAATCCATGCGCAACAGGTACCCTGTAATCTCCTTCACCATGAATTACCAGCATGGGTGTTTTGAAATTGTGGGCAAATTGAGATGGGTTTTGTGAGTTGAGTATATCGAAATTCTCCCATGGAGTACCTCCATACTGATAACCCCTGTTTCCGGCATAGTCAGAAGCAAACTGCAGGTGCAGATCGTAAACACCTGCATGATTTACCAGTGCGGCATACCTGTCGGTGTGTCCGGCGATCCAGCTTACCATATAACCACCGTAGCTGCCACCGGTGGCAGCCATACGGGTTTCATCAATATAACCACGTTCAATCATGAAGTCGGTTCCTTTCATGATATCACGAAAGGGTTTATTGGCGTGCTCGCCGTGAATAGAGATGGCAAAATCTTGTCCGAAGCTTGTGGAACCATGGAAGTTGGGCATAGCCACAACATAACCGGGAGCCGCAAAAAGGTGTGCATTCCAGCGATAGTGCCAAAAGTCACCAAATGTACCGTGGGGTCCGCCATGGATCATAAGAACAAGCGGATATTTCTTATTAGGGTCGAAATCAGGCGGGTAAACAATAAACATTTGCACATCGGCACCATCAGCACCTTTGTATGTTACATCCTCAACGCGTCCGAATTTAACATCAGTCAGGCGTTCTTCGTTAAATCGGGTAAGCTGTGTAAGATTGCGACCGCGATTGTCAATTTTGTAAATTTCGGCAGGTTGGTTAAGGTTGTGATGAGTGAAAAGAAGATCTCTCCCACGACTTCCGGCAATACTAACGTTTCCGTTGGTGCCTTCCCCGAAAATTTGGGTATGCTGGCCACCATTGGCCGAAATACTGAAAATAGCATTCCTTGCATTGTGCCCAGCATGGAAGTATATGGTACGGCCATCGGGCGACCAGATCCAGTTGGAGCAGGAAAGGTCAATGTCAGAAGTAAGATTGGTAAAGTTCTGATTATTACGATTGTATTTTACCATTTCAACCTTATCAGCATAGAAGTGATAAATATTTTGTTTCCCGTAAAGGATATAATTTCCGTCAGGACTGTAAACAGGATTTACATCATTGGCCGGATTGTCGGCAGTTATGTTGGTCATTCGGCCACTGCCATCGGTGGGAAGCAGAAAGATTGCATTGTTGGTATTGTCGTAAGGTGGTTCTGTTGAATTCATGCTGACTGCTATTTCTCTGCCATCAGGAGAGATACTATAGGAAACCCCGCCCATCATATTGAAATAATTGGCAGTGTTGGGCATAAGATCAATAACCTCTTTGCTGTTAACATCCACACTGAAAAGCCTGGGGTAATAACCATCGGTAAGCCACCGGTCCCAGAAACGATACATAGTGTTTTCAGTTACTTTGGCTGTTACCTTGCTGTTTCTTTTTTCTTCCATCAGCTTTTTGAGCTTGTCAAAATCACCTTCATATTCGGGCAGGATATTGGCGCCAAAAGCAATGCGGTCGCCGGTGGTGAACCACTTTATAGAAAATACACCCACAGGCAGATCGGTTATTTTTTGGGCTTCGCCACCCTTCAGATTAAGAATGTAAATCTGTCCGGGGCCGTCATGTCTGCGTGAAACAAAAGCAATTTTTTCACCATTGGGGCTCCACACCGGCGAACCTTCCTTTCCTGAAAATGTGAGCTGGCGTGTTGTTCCCTCTTCAATATGAAGCAGGTAAAGATCAGTGGTAGACGAGTTTTTCTCAATATCGTATTTTGTAACCGGAAAAACGGCTTTTGTTCCGTCGGGCGAAACATCAAAGCCGCCCACTCTTTCCATTTGCCACATTTTTTCGGCAGTAAAAATTTCTTTCTGCGCAAAGGAGAATAATGCAGCAAATAAAAAGAAAAGCGTAACCAAACTTTTTAACTTGTTCATAATTTTAAGTTGTTAGGGATTAGAATATTATTGGACTACTGATTCGTCGGACTAATTGGCAAAAGCGTTGATGCAGTTAATAAAATGATTTTAAATGATTGTTGAATAGCAAAGAAAAACCAATACTCACTGATTTGCAAGAAAAAGCAGCGATTTTGATTTTTTTATGAAATTGTTTCTATGCAGGAATAACCAGCACCTGATTTTTTTAATGTTCTGATTATTTGTTTTTAAGGAACCTTTCGGTGATCTTTAAAAACTCATCGGGTTTTTCGGCATGCAACCAATGTGAAGCATCATCGATGGTTCCGATTTCTGAATTGGGAAAAAGTTCTTTAATCCGTGGTATGTGTAAATCGGTAATGTAGTTGCTTTCAGCGCCCCTTATGAAGAGAGTGGGTTTTTTAAAGGGATGCTCAGAATCCAGTGCTCTGAAAATCTCAGGAAGGTTTTCCTGTATCACTTCAAGATTGGTTTTCCAGCCCAGGGAGGAGCGGTCTTTCCAGTAAAGATTTTTAAGAAGGAACTGCCGGATACGTGGATTGTCAATCTTTTCTTTCAGGTCTTTGTCAACTTCCGAACGTGAGCTATATTTTGAAAGGTCAACCGACAGCATAGCCTCTATAAGTCGGTCGTGATTGTGATTGTATTCTTCGGGGCTTATATCAGCCACGATAAGTTTATCAACCTTTTCGGGGTAATCAAAGCTGAACTGCATGACTGTTTTGCCTCCCATGCTGTGGCCCAGCAGAAAGGCACTCTCTAATTCATGGGTTTCCATGAATTCCAGCAGATCGTCAACCATGGCATGATAGTTAAAAACAATGTGCTTTTGTGAGCGACCATGATTTCGCTGGTCAACGGTATAAACTGAAAAATTTTCAGCCAGTTTGCGCGATAGACTGATCCAGTTGTCAAGCATCCCGAAAAGTCCATGTAAAATAATAAGCGGATGGCCTGAGCCCTCATGCTGATAGTTTAATTCCATGACGAAAAATTAAATTGAAACATGCTGAATTAACAACCGAAAAAGAATGAAGTTTAATCTCGGCAATAAAGATCAGTCTTCTCCCAACTTCTCAACTTCTCAACCCCTAAACCAGCATCCTTATTTTACTTTCAATTCCCTCAGATACATCTGAATGGTATTTTCCAGCCCAAAATACAATGCATCGGAAATAAGTGCATGGCCGATGGAAACTTCCAGTAACCCGGGAATATTTTGAGCGAAGTATTTCAGATTATCGAGGTTAAGGTCGTGTCCTGCATTCAGACCCAGTCCGGCTTCAACGGCAGCCTTTGCAGCTAAGATAAAGGGTTCAATGGCTTTTTCCTTGTTTTTCAGGAATTGACTGGCATAAGGTTCGGTGTAAAGCTCTACCCGGTCGGTACCCAGTTCGGCGGCTTTAAAAATGAGGTCAGGATCTGTTTCAATAAAGATGGAAGTTCTTATATTGCCGGCATGAAATTCTGCAATCACATCCTTCAGGAAATCAAAATGCCTTATAGTATCCCAACCCGCACTTGATGTCAAGGCATTGGGTGGATCGGGTACAAGAGTTACCTGGTCAGGCTGCACTTCAATAACCATGTTGATAAATTTTCGGGTGGGATAACCTTCAATATTGAACTCAGTTGTGATCAATGGTTTCAGGTCGTAAACGTCCTTACGGCGGATGTGTCGCTCATCGGGGCGAGGGTGTACGGTAATTCCTTGTGCCCCAAACCTTTCGCAGTCAATGGCTGCTTTTACAACATCAGGAATATTGCCTCCCCGGGCATTGCGAATGGTTGCAATTTTGTTTATATTTACACTTAAGCGGGTCATATCAACGTTATTTAAAAATACAATGAAACTGAAATGTTAAAATGCTGATTTCAATTTTATTATCACAGCAATTTTTAACTTTTACAATTACAAAATTCGTAATAATTATCTGAACAAAAAGAAATAGTTTTGTATTAAAGGATTTGAAGTAAACGAATTTTAACACAAAAAAGCGCGCAGAATCTTAAAAGTACAAACAAAATAATTAAATTTGTAGACAAAACATAGTGCTATGCTGGCAAATGAACTTATTAGTGAATTAATTATGCCCTTACGTACATCCGATACAGGCAATACAGCTCTGAGCTGGATGGACGAATTGCGTGTATCTCATTTGCCTATAGTGAACAATGAGAATTTTCTGGGCCTGGTTTCTGAGAAGGATATTTACGAATTAAATAACCCTGATGAACCACTGGGCGGTTATCAGCTTTCTCTGGTAAGGCCCTACGCGTATTTTGACCAGCACCTTTTTGAAGTAATTCGCATTATGGCAACCTTGGAGTTGACATTGGTGCCTGTGCTTGATGAACATGAAAACTATCTGGGTTGTATAACCCAATCGCGTTTACTTAAAGAGTTTTCGCAAGTAGGTTCGATTGACCAACCTGGAGGTATTATAGTACTTCAGATGAATATTGCTGATTATTCATTGCATGAAATATCGCGGATCGTTGAGTCGAACGATGCTAAAATTCTCAGCAGTAACTTGCGTACCTTCAATGAAAGTAATATGATTGAAGTAACTCTTAAGCTTAACAAAATAGATGTTTCGCCTGTTCTGCAGACATTCAACCGTTATGATTACCAGATAATGGCTTCTTTTTCTGAAGAAAACAATTATGATGATTTATTGAAGGAGCGGTTTGGCTCGCTTATGAATTATCTGAACATTTGAAAAAAACCAAAAACACCCTCATGATCAACCGGGCCATCTTTTTATTTTTATGGGTCGGGTTAAGTATAACCGGTCTTTATTCTCAGGTGCATATTGCAGCCCTTGAGCATGGATCTTTTATGAAACGTCATGAGTTTAAGGAAACCATTCCTGACGATCTTGTAGCTGCAGATTATCTTGTAATAAAGCAGGTTGAGTTTGAGGGCAATGAATCTACACGGCACCATATTCTTCAGCGCGAGTTGGTTTTTTCGCCGGGCGATACTATAAGGAAGGACGAACTGGCCCGGTTGCTTCAGCAAAGCCGTGAAAATCTGCTCAATACATCCCTGTTCAATTTTGTTGATGTTTCCCTTTTTGTGCATGACTTTCTGCCCGCGGCTAATGTAAAATTTACTTTTGTTGAACGTTGGTACATATGGCCCTTCCCGATTTTTGAAATTGCAGAACGAAATCTGAATGACTGGATCAGCAGCCCCTCATTCCACAGAACCAATTACGGAGCCTACATTGTAAAGGAAAATTTCAGGGGTCGTATGGAAAGAGTTAGTATTCTTGCCCGGGCAGGTTACAGGCAAAATTACAGCATTAATTACACTATACCCTACATCAATCAGGCTCAGAAACTGGGTCTGGGGTTCAGTGTGGGGTTAAATCTGCGAAATGAGCTGGAGTATATGACCCAGGGTAATACACAGGTTTTTTATTCGGAAGATGGAGTAAATGCTTTGAATCATTTTTATGCCCATACAAGGGTGTTTTATCGTCAGGGAATTCATCACACCCATAATTTCAGTTTAGGATACAATCGATACCGTTTTGCAGATTCACTGCTGGTTTTGAATCCCCAGTTTTCTCCCGGTTCAGAAACCCGTGCCCCTTTCTTCTCCCTGGGGTATGAATTCAGGAAAGATCATAGGGATATCAGGGCTTATCCTTTGCGAGGTTATTATTTTGATATCAGACTTTTAAGACAGGGACTAGGCTTGCTCCGGAATGAAAAAATGGATATGACCACTGCCGAAACTTCCATCCGCAGGTTCTGGGAGTTGCATCCGAGATGGTTTTTTGCAGCAGGTATCAATGCCAAGGTTTCTTTTGGTGATTTTCAGCCCTATTACCTGCAGCAAGGTTTAGGTTTCAGGGGTGATATTGTGCGTGGGTACGAGAATTACGTGATTGATGGTCAACACTTTGGAGTATTGAAATCTAATTTTAAATATGCATTGATACCCAATACTGTAACCCGTATAGGTTTTATCAATAATGAGAAGTTTTCACTGATTCATTATGCACTGTATGTTAACTTCTTTACCGATATCGGGTATGTTCGCGACACTTACTTTTTCAAGGGAAATCCTTACTCTAATACTTTCCTGGGCGGAAGCGGCATAGGCCTTGACCTGGTAACTTATTACGATAAAGTTTTCCGTACGGAGTTTTCCCTAAATCGCCATGGGGATGTGGGAGTTTTCCTGCATTTGATTGCTCCAATTTAGTATGACTGCCTAAAATCCTTTTTACCACATCTTTTTTTCAGAAGCCAGACATTCTTTTGAAAAAAAACCAAAAGAATTTACATATTTTTTTGGGCGCTGAAAAAAACCATTAATTTTGAAACTCTTTTTCTTTTCCCGATTCATTATAAAGATGATCCGGTTGTTTTTTTACCGGTAATTTTGGAATTAAAGGATTAATTAATTTTTATTTTAAGATAATGAAGACCAGACCCCGTTTGAGCTTTTGGCAGATATGGAACATGAGTTTTGGTTTCCTTGGAATTCAGTTCGGATTTGCGCTTCAGAATGCCAATGTCAGCAGAATTTTTGAAACTCTCGGTGCACAGGTAGAAGCTATTCCCATCCTATGGATTGCGGCGCCTGTAACCGGGCTAATCATACAACCCATTGTGGGTTATATGAGCGATAACACATGGACGCGTCTCGGACGCCGAAGGCCATTCTTTCTGTTTGGAGCTATTGGTGCATCCATCGCACTGGTGCTTCTACCCAATGCTCCTTTGCTGTGGATTGCAGTAGGGATTTTCTGGATACTGGGAGCCAGCATCGATATGTGCATGGAGCCATTCAGGGCTTTTGTGGGCGACATGCTGCCCCCCGAACAGCGAAACAGGGGTTTTGCTATGCAGAGTTTTTTTATCGGCACCGGTTCAATTGTTGCATCCATTTTGCCATGGTTTCTTACCAATGTGCTCAGTGTAGCCAATATCTCACCCGATGGTAAAGTACCACCATCTGTAACGATCTCATTCCTTATTGGTGGTGCTGTGTTGCTGGGTGCCATTCTGGTAACAGTAACCCGAACCAAAGAATATACCCCCGAGCAACTTAAGGAATTCGAAGAACTGGAAAAAGGCGCAGACAGAGTTAAGGAAGACCACAAATCAAGCGAAATTCTGCCCTATCACAGATTCAGCAATCCTTCAGTTTACTGGATCATCCTGGGAGCAATTCTTACTTTCCTTGTTGCCCGGTATGATTTTGTGCGTGCTGATCTTTACATTCTCGGAGTGGGATTTATGGCTTTTGGAGTCATTCAGTTTATTGCCGGCCAGTTGATTCGCAGGAATAAAACCGACAATGGCTTTGTAGTTGTATTAAATGACCTTTTCAGAATGCCTAAAACCATGGGGCAGCTTGCCGTTGTACAGTTTTTTTCCTGGGTGGGTCTTTTTACACTCTGGACTTTTGCCACACCCGGTATTACCAGTCACCATTACGACATGAAGCTTTCGCAGGCAGATATTATGACTCTTGTGCAATCAATGGACCAGGTTGAATTTATTACTGATCATGATGTGCAGGAAAGAGCTGAATCCATTCAAAAAGATCTGGATTTTTATGTCGAGCAAATCCAGGAAGGAAAATCCGAGGTGGTGATTTCTATGCGTGTTGTACGATTTTTCCAGAGGTTCAGGGATGATCTGTTTATTCCGGCAACTGTTCAGCAGCAATTGCTCCATGTAGAAGAAGAGTATAACCGAGGTGCCAACTGGGTAGGGTTCTCCTTTGCCATTTATAATGGTATTGCTGCATTGTTTGCGTTTCTTATTCCTTTCCTTGCTCGCTGGACCAACCGCAGATATACTCATGCCATGGCACTTACCATGGGTTCTCTGGGCTATTTATCCATACTTATTGTTCCCAATCCCACATGGATCATTGCATCGATGGTGGGTGTAGGTATTGCATGGGCCAGCATCCTCGCCATGCCTTATGCCATCCTTACAGGCTCGTTGCCATCCCATAAAATGGGAACTTACATGGGGTTGTTCAATGTTTTTATTGTTATGCCTCAGATTGTTGCAGCCAGTGTTTTAGGATCTTTCATAAGTATTGTGGCCAAGGGGCAACCTATTTACGGGTTGGTTTTTGGTGGTGTTTCATTGTTCATCGGTGCTATTATGATGATATTTGTGGTACATGATCCCGATGAGGAATTGATTAAAAAACGTTATAAGGAGTTGGATGCTGGCGTTTGATCCAATTATTTTTTTCCAGCAAATAAATACTGAGCAATGGAATACCAGTTATTGGCCTGGCGCCAATTAAATGATTGTAATTTATGATTATGGATTCTCCATTTGACCAATAAACTCATTAAAATAATTTCTGAATGAAAAGGAGTAGCGGAATTTTATTACATATAACATCACTTCCAGGTAAATATGGCATTGGCACTATGGGCAGGGAAGCTTACGATTTTGTGGATTTTCTTGTAAAATCAGGACAGAAGATCTGGCAGATTTTGCCCCTGGGACATACCGGCTATGGTGATTCGCCCTACCAGTGTTATTCAGCTTTTGCCGGGAATCCTCTTTTAATTAACCTGGATAAACTTACTGAAGAAGGGCTGCTGAAAAAATCAGACCTTCCTGATAATATTTATTTTGATGATGAAAGTGTGGATTACGGCAAGGTGCATGAAATTAAATATCCACTGTTGCATAAGGCTTATGAAAATCATAAAAGCCATAAAAACAAGTTCAGAAATATCCGGTTTGAAAATTTCTGTCGCAAAAATCAAAGATGGCTCGAGGATTACGCTTTTTTCATGGCATTGAAAAAGCACTTTAAAGGGATTGCCTGGACCGAATGGGAGCACGATATCAAAATGAAGAAAGATGATTCCATGAATTATTTTCGCGAACATCTTAAAGATGACATCAATTATTTCAGGTTTATTCAGTTCCTTTT
>JAHYJP010000203.1 GCA_019429055.1 Bacteroidales bacterium | reverse complement strand
AATGAACATTGGCAGTAATACAACCAGTACTACCATTAAACGGATCCAGAGATTGACCAGTTTATCTTTAATTCTTCGGGTTCTATAGATCATGCCAGGTGCGGTTTTATTGATGTTATTTTATTTAACCAGAAGTTGACCTGAAAAAAACAGGTTGTACCGTAACCATTACAAACGCCCAGTGAGCCCACCTGTCAGGGCTTCCACCCCTGATAATACCCATGCTTTCTGTTCCGAACATCATGGAGTATCCCATCTGAATCCGGGTAAATCCATTAAAGGCATAATTTAAAGTAAGGTCCACTTCGGTGCCCAGGTATTTATCAATGATCTGCTGGTTGTGCATGTATTTGTTAGCCAGGGCAAAAACATGAAAATCGATATTAAAATTAGTTTCATTATTAATGGCAAACCGGTTCATAAAGTAGGGGTTGACAAGCCCTGCACCCCTTGTATGCGAGGGGAAATTGGTGAAATAGTCCAAAGATCCGTTGTGGGCATGGCCTGATCCGTGCGTTGAATCAAAAGCCCTGTATTTGGGGTCACCCGGGTCTGAAAAATCATTTCCTGAAAAATACTCAAGGCCAAGGGTAGTTTTCCATGCAGAAAGGGGTTGCAAAGAAATATCTGAACGGAAATAATAAGCTTCTATATCCTGACCGTTGATCGTTTTGCCATGCTGAAAGCCGGGGTTTACCATGAAATTGAACCGGGAAAATTCCCAGGTGGAATAAACTGACCAGGTACCTCTAATAAAAAGATTTCCCGAGTTTTGATTCTCTTTCCCCTCAGCAATTGCAAGCAGGGATATTTTCCCCTTTTGCTGAACAGGAGTATGAAACCACAGGAAATTCATATACTTATAATTGTTGACAGGGTATTGGGTTCCAAAATTGGACATATTCTGATTAATCAGATCGCCACTTTGGTTAAATGCCGAGCCCAGGTGCAGCCGGGTTGATTGATGGTGATACTTGAGGAGCAACATATCGTGCTTCTGGGCGGGTTGAGCCCAATTGTTCACGGAGAGAAAACGTTGGTTGTCATACTTTAGCTCCTGTCTTCCTGCCTTGGCAAACAGTTTTTCGTTTACCTGGAGTTCAAACCATGCCTGATGTATATCAATTGAAGGGAGGTGCACCTTTTGTGGGTCCTGGCCCCATGCCCTTACATTCTGCACAGACAGATGGGTCGTGATCCTGTCCTGCGAATATTCAAGGTTCAACCTGCTTCGTTGATAAACAAATGCTGCAGGTTTTTCATTTTCAGCGGGCATGCGCCTGTATCCTTCGCGGTATTCTAAGCGCGGCCTGAGTTCACCGCTTAGGGTAAACTGAGCCTGTGCTGGTTGCCAGCTCAACAATAAAATTAAACTCAAAATGGCACCTGATAATCTGATATTTGGTTCTTGAGTCATTGGAATTAATTTATTCTCTTGAAAAACTCTTTTTACAATTATGAGTTGGAGAAATCAAGCTCATCTGAATATCTGGCGTTACCAATCAATCAACCCAGGTTGAACGGCATTAATCTTAAAAATTCATGGGAATAATTACAGGTCATTTGTGACTTGTAGTTCGGGCAAGCTGTTTAAGTGGTTTTCGAGAATTTCATTTGGTAAGCCCACATAACCGGCTTCAGTAACATATTTTTGCCCTTCGGTGAGGATCCACCTGAAAAATTCAATAACTGCAACATTATCAGGAGATCCGTTGGTTACAAGATAGAGTTCGCGTGCCGGTGGCGAGGGGTACCTGCCCTCAGCTATGGCTGTTGTCAGTTGTTCCAGGGTTCCGTAAAAATTTTCTTCCGGATCAATCTTTCCGTTTTCATTCACATCGATGGGAATGATTCCCAGCCCGGGGAATGTTTTTCTTGTGCCTATGTCGTAAGCGAAGGCTATATTGTTATAACCCATTCCCAGGCGGTCATTTTTAACCACTTCGGCAATGCCTGGATCGCCAAATACACCGATACCCTTCAAATCTTCCTGGTTCTTCCCCAGGTAGTGAGCCCACATCTCAGCAGCACCACATGCATCGGAACGGGTAAAAAGGTTGATCGCAGTATTTCCTTCTATTCCCAGGTATTGTTCCCAGGTTTTACGTCCATCAGTAAGGAATATTTTCTGGAATTGCTCCCGGGTCAAGCCCTGTTTCAATATTTTGTCTTTAAAAGGATTATTGGTACTAAAGGTGGGTAGTACGGCATCTTTGGCAACCCCGATATACCAGGCTCCCCGGTCTTTTTCAATCTGAGTAATAGCTCTTGAGACCATAGCAATATCAACCATGTTGCCCAGGATATCGGCCATCCCTTTTCCAGCCCCACCGGCTGAGATATCAATCTGAACTTTAGGATGTTCTTTCCTGAACTCCTCGGCCCAAAGTACTGTAAGCGGATACATGGCCCAGGCCCCGGAAATACTTATGCGACCATACAAATTTCCATCCTCATCATAGCCTGATTCCCTGTTCTGCCCGCAGGAAATCAGGGATGTTGCAATCACCCCTATTAGCAGTAAATGTAATGTAAATCGACTCATGACAGTGGGTTTTGGTTAATAGTATATTTAGTCTATATAGTTTGTAGACTTTAAAGACGAAAATTACAAACCAAATTCGGAAAAAACAAGGAAAAAAACGGAAACTTACTCTAAGTAATTATAAAGTGTAGGTTGTCAGGTGTTTAAATATTTATTTTGACCAAAGACAATACTTTTCAGAGTCTCTTCCTTTTCTAAAACTGTTGCCAGTGAGATTTCTTCAAGATATTGAGCCGTAAGGTCTCTCAGATCGCGAAAAACCTTTTTAATGCCACAGGTGCTTTCATTTCTGCATTTTGAGCAACTCTCATAGGATATAATAGATGCGCAGGGTATTAACCCCAGGGCTCCGCTGAAATTTCGGGTAACGTAGGCCAGGCTGATCTCTTCAGGCGAATTAATCAGGTAATAGCCTCCTCCCTTCCCTTTTTTGCTGTTTACAAGCCCAAGGTTCTTAAGATCGATAAGTATAGCTTCAAGAAACTTTTGAGGGATCTTTTCTTCGCTTGCAATGGTCTTTATCAATACCGGACCCTGGTTATACTTGCGTGCCAGGTGGACCAGCGCATAAATGGCATATTGGGCTTTCTTGGAGAGCATTACTGGTAAGGATTTAGTAATAATCAGGGTTATGCTGCAAAGTTATTATAATTTTCAGAAATGTTAAAACCGCCATTAATGCAACCTGCTCACGAACCTCATTGCCGCTTTTACCCCATCGGCAGCACTTGAAATAATGCCTCCCGCATAACCGCTTCCTTCCCCGATTACAAAAAGATTTTCAAAACCGCTGCATAAGCCGCCCTCTTCGCGCAAAACCTGTATGGGAGAAGATGTTTTACTTTCCAATCCTATCAGATTACCGGTTTCAAAGCCCCGCATTTTCCGGCTGAAGTCTTTCAGTCCTGCCCGCATGGCATGCACCCCATTCTGTGGTAGCATCTCCCAAAGCGGAGCAGGCTTCAACCCAAGCGGATAGCTGCTCTGCAATTGGTTAGCCCGAAGTTTCCCTTCAAGAAAATCCTGAATGGTGCATGAAGGGGCATCGTAACCTCCGGAAAACCGGTAGAAGGTTTTTTCAAGCTTTTCCGTAAGCTCCAGGGCTTCCAATGCAGTAACTTCCTTGCCGGCCAGCTCATTGGGATGCAGACCTGCCACACAGGCAGCATTGGCATATTGCCCGTCGCGTTTGTAAAAACTCATCCCGTTTACAATATTGGTGTCGGCATAGGCTGTGGCAGGGACCACCATCCCGCCGGGACACATGCAGAAAGAATACACCTGGTGCTTTCCATCGCCCGGTGAAGTAAGCCGGTACTCGGCCGCCTTAACACCCGGCAGACTTTCTTTGCCCCACTGCGCCAGGTTAATGATTTCCTGGGGATGTTCCATGCGACTTCCCAGGGCAAAGTTTTTGGCCCGAAACTGCACTCCGCGGTTAATAAGCATCCGGTAGGTTTCATAGGCCGAATGTCCGGGTGCAATGAAAACTGCATCAAATGAAATGTTGCCTCCGGATGTTTTGGCTTCCACCACCCTGCCGTCTTTAATAACCAGGTCATCCAGAAGGGTCTCAAACAACATTTCACCACCGAGTTCCTGGTATTGTTGGCGAAGGTTTTTCACAATTCTAATCAGGTTATCTGTGCCAAGGTGTGGATGTGTCATATAACCAATCTCTTCCGGGCCGCCTGCATTAATGTAGCTTTGAAGAATAAACTGCCGCTCTTTGCTGATATGTTTGGAACGCGATGTGAGTTTCCCATCAGAAAATGTTCCTGCACCTCCTTCGCCAAAAGCATAATTGTTTTGCGGGTCGAAAATACCGTTGCGCTCAAAGTTTTGTATGGATCGGTTCCGTTTCAGCACTTCCGAACCACGGTCAATCAGGGTGGTATTGAAACCTGCCTTTTGCAATACAAAGGCAGCAAAAAAACCTGCCGGCCCGCTACCCACAACCAGGATTTTTTCCTTACGTTTTCTGAAAGGAATTTCCAGACTTTCGGCCTGTGGAACGTCTCCCCCTTTTATCTCATCCGAAACCACTGCCACGCGCAGTAACCAATGAATATCGCGCTTGTTGCGGGCATCCAGACTTTTGCCTTCCACCTGAAACGAGAATCTGCGAATCTTCAACTGACGGGCAATCATTTGCCGAAGCATATCTTCATTGTATGCTGTTGGTGCTTTTATTGAAATAAGTTTGTAGCCCATGATAAAAAATATGTTTTGCTCCGCTGCAGTTTTTACCAGAGCTGCAGAGCAGCGGCAACATTTGTAGATTATAAAAAACCCGATGTCAGAAAGCTCCAGCGGAGCGCAACATCGCATTCATACGTAATTGTAATAGATGCAGGCATCCGTTTTATTTAACCAGACAACATTATTAATATATAAACACAAAGCACCACAAAGGTATGATGTTATCAATTCCATACGCAATATCATCTTTTACGATATAGCCCTTTTCTGCATTTTTAATCTGATTTTGCTTTTTATGTTTTCCTCCTATTTCAAAAGTCAGGTCACCAATTTGAAAATCAGCATATTTTGAAGTTGTAACCTCAAAAAAAGGATTGAGCTGATTAAAGAATAATGTTTCTCTTTCGTTTCCGATATTCTGATTTTCGCTAAATTAATCTGGCGTTTTTTAAAATAATGCAGTTTTTAATTTGCAGTTTTTAATATAATAACAAGATGTTTCGCTTTGCTCAGCATTACAGGCATTTCCTTAGCAATTCAACAACCGTTCAAAAACGTACAATTTTTGCCCGCTGGCGTACATTTAAGAAAAGTAAAATCCAACAGATTTCTTATAACAAACTTAAAGCAAGTAAGTTGGGTTGTGTGGTACATTTTTGGATTAAGAGGAAAGCAAAATTGAAGAATTTGCAAAATGGATGTTATTTACTAAAGTACAATGCCATTCAAACTCATAAAAACAAACAAATACACTGAAGTCATGAAGAAACTTTTTATCACAGCCTTGCTGATAAATATCTTTTTATTCAATGCAATCCAGGCACAAACCATTCAAAGCAACAGACTTTCTGAAAAAATTGATTCGCTGATGGCTCTGCGGCAGAAGCCCGATGAGCCCGGCGGAGCAGTAGCTGTTATTTACGAAAATAAAGTATTACACAGGAAAGCCTATGGCATCAGTGATATGGAGAAAGGAACGAAGATAGATGAAAACACATTGTTCGACCTTGCTTCTTTAGCCAAGCAATTTACGGCTTTTTCCATACTGTTGCTTGAAGAACAGGGCAAACTGAACCTGGATAATGACATCAGGCAATATCTTCCGGAACTTCCCCAATACGAATACACCATTACCGTAAGACAATTGCTTCAGCATACCAGCGGTATTGCATCCACCGACCTGCTCAGGCTCTTTGGCGATATACACCTGGATGTGGAATGGA
>JAHYJP010000382.1 GCA_019429055.1 Bacteroidales bacterium | reverse complement strand
CCTGTCTGTACTGCCTAACCCCACCCTTAAGGGCGGGGTTAGGCAGGGGAACCTGTCACCTGCCGGATGTCACACGTCACTCGTCACTCGTCACTTCATTTTTCAAACTGAAAAAAATTCCCCAGAATGACGTAAAAAGAGTAATTAAGTAACTAAAGTTTCCTAGTTTCTAAACTATTGTATATCAATTTGTTATTAATTTATTTTTTAATCCAATATTCTATGTAAATATTTAATATACAGCGCATTACAAAGGCATTAACATATTACGCAGCCGATTTTCTCTCAAACAACGGTGAAAACAGCCTCAAAATCTCTTCGGCTCTTTGATTGTCCCGGATCATCTCTTCAAACAGTTCAAGACAGTCAACCTTCATTATTTCTCCTATTCTGATTACGATTTCCCAAAATATCTCCAATAAATAGCGAGTAATATTTTCTTCTTCCGCCTGTGAGCTTAACTGGTCAAAGATGCTACCAAGGCTTTTCCCGAAGTGCATTTGCTTATACAGAAGCAACATCATGTATTGCATCATGGCCAGGGTGGTGGTTCCGATCTGTGAATCAAAGTTATTGCACTGACATTTACCCAGCTGCAGATGCTGTTTCGCATCCTTGAAAAACACTTCACAACTCCATCTGATATGGTAAGTCTCCATGAGCTTATTGAAGGCAAGATCCAGATCATTGGTTATTAAGGCCCTCCATTTACTGCCTGATCCCAGTTTTACAAAGAACAAATTCACCCTGCGATTACCATACCAGACAGGCACCTTAATGTATCTGGCATTATATTTCCGGTTGCGTGTTGCTTTATCCCGGTAGTGTTTCCTCAAAGTGCTTGCATCCATCTCTTTGCCACTTAGACAATCCTGGTAGAGATTCTTTCCCATCTTTACCATGGCAATGAGCTTGATGCCTTTCGTGCGGAACGATTCGATGCGGGCAAGGATTTCTTTGGAAAAAAACCAGCTGTCAAACAGTACATAATCAAATACAAAACCTCGCTTCACAGCCCTGGCCAACATATTGATCACACTCTGCGTTTT
>JAHYJP010000202.1 GCA_019429055.1 Bacteroidales bacterium | reverse complement strand
AGTAATCACTCATCTTTAATTTGTTAACACTATTGCTTATAGCCAACGATCTATTGTTTTTCATAGTTATCTTTAGTTTAAGGTTTACCAAAGATAATATTTATTTTACTAAGTTAGCACCATTACCTTCAAAGGGGGAATAGGCCGGCATTGTCTTCTGACTTCGGTCTTCGGTCTTCGGTCTTCTTACATCTCATACCCCACCATCTTACCCTTTTTCATAATCAACTCATCGTCGAAGTAAACGTCGGGTTCGGTTACCAGTCCGTCCATATGGCTGTTTACGGAAATTTTTCCACCCATGGTAATATTGTTGCCAAAGGCAATGTGTATGGTGCCGAAAACCTTTTCGTCTTCCAGTATCATACCTGTGAGTTTGGCTTTGTAGTTGGTACCGATTCCAAATTCAGCCACAGCCCGTGCATCGCGACCTGATTTTTCAAAAAGCTCTTCCAGTTTTTCGGCTTCTTTTCCACCCTTCACTTCCTCTGCATAGCCGTTTCTCACTTCAATAACTATCGGCTCTTCAATGATACCTACACCTGCCATGGAGCCATCGATTACAACAATCCCGTTCGACTGATCTTCCCAGGGGGCCAGGTACACTTCTCCGGATGGCAGGTTTCCGCTTTCTCCTTTGTTCTTTAAAACGCCGGTGCTGGGTATGATCTTCCGGTCTTTCACCGGCATGGTGATGTCGGTGCCTTTTTCGGTTACGACCCTGATGTTATAAACCCCTTCCAGCTTTTGGGCAATAAAATGGGTAAGTTCAATGATCTTATCATAATCGGCACTCAGGCAGCGGGCCATGGCATCAATGGTTATTCCGGGCATGGTTCCTACCCTGACACCCAGCTTGACTGCTTCCCGACGCGCATCGGTGTGCGTGAGTGATTTGGCTGTAGGACACACCACAACATCCACCATTTTCATCATTTCAGCGACCGGTTTAGGGGGCTCCTGGCCGTTGATTTCGCGGGATTTTATTTCCACAAAAATGGATTCTTTGCACAAGCCCATGCCTGCTTCATGCAGGGCCATTCCAATTTCTCTTTTTACTTCATCGGTAACAATCAGCAGGGTTTCATCTTCTTTCAGACCCATGCAGTCGCGTAAGGCAATTATTGATGCTTCCTTTAGTTGTTTGTTTGGTTTGGTCATTTCTTTCAGATTTAGTTCACCGCAGAGACAGGGAGTGGCGGAGAAATTATATTTTAGGTTTTTGATTTTTTACATCCCCCTGGCCCCCTTGAAAGGGGGAATAGGCCGGCAATTATTTCAGTTTTAAAATTTCGAACTTCAGATTTAGCTTCTATTAGCTTGCCTTTGTCTCAGTTCGAATTTAAAATCTCACTATTCACTAATCACTCAACACTATTCACTATTCACTATTCACTAATCACTCTGCCTTCCTTCCTTTCACATCCTTGCTCATCATTTCTACTTTTTTTATCAGTTCTTTTTTGAAATCAATAATCCTCTGGCGGATTTCTTCATCCTGTGCACCCAGGATCTGTGCTGCCAGAATACCGGCATTGCGCGCTCCGTTGAGTGCAACCGTTGCCACTGGTACACCGGCAGGCATCTGCAGAATTGAGAGGACTGAATCCCACCCGTCGATGCTGTTGGATGATTTAACCGGAACACCAATAACAGGCAGCGGCGTAAGTGAAGCAATCATACCGGGAAGGTGGGCTGCACCCCCTGCTCCTGCGATGATAACTTTTGCCCCTTTTTCATGGGCAGTTTTGGCAAATTCAAACATTTTTTCAGGGGTACGGTGTGCTGAAACGATATCCACTTCACATTCCACACCCAGTTCGCTGAGCACCCTCACTGCTTCTTCCATCACCATAAGATCGGAAGAACTTCCCATTACAATGGCTACTTTTTTCATAGTGTTGGTTATTTGGTTAATGGGTTATTTAGTTTTCACTGCGGAGACGCGAAGACGCGGAGATCGCAGGTTTTTCTTTTTCTTTTTTCGTGCTTCGGTATTCGTGCTTCATACTTCAGTTCCCGAATCGCTAATCGCTCTGGGGACTTCGGGCTGTTGCCCTCAGATTCCGTCTTCCTAAACACTTTTCACCTTCAATATATCTTTTACCTTCATTGCATTTTCTTTGGCCTTATCCAGGGAATCAGCTGTAATAGTAACATGTCCCATTTTCCGGTAAGGGCGGGTTTCGGTTTTTCCGTAAAGGTGCATATAAGCGCCATCAATGGCAAGCATTTTTTCAGCACCTTCATAAAATACAGGACCTGTGAAATTTTCTTCTCCGGTAAGATTAACCATAACAGCTGGTCGTATCAGTTTCGTATTGCCCAAAGGAAATCCAAGTATTGCACGTAAATGTTGTTCGAACTGAGAAGTAACGCATGCTTCAATGGTAAGGTGTCCGCTGTTATGAACCCTGGGCGCGCATTCATTTACCCAAATCTCACCTTTTTTTGTAACAAACATTTCTACTGCAAGCAAACCCACAATCTGCAACTTTTCCACAAGAGATTGGGCTATAATCCCTGCCGCATCAAGGTATTCAGAAGAAAGATCAGCCGGACAAAAAACGTACTCCACAAGGTTTGCAACGGGGTGAAATGCCATTTCTACAGGTGGAAAAACCTTTATCTCACCTGCTTCATTGCGGGCAGCAACAATAGCTATTTCGTGCTCTATGGCAGCTAGCTCCTCAACTAACCCCGGCATATCCGGAATACTTTCAATATCAGACTTTGACCTTACAATGACCACTCCCCGACCGTCATACCCGCCAACAGCTGCTTTCCATACAAATGGCAACTGAGTGGAATTTTTCTCCATTCTGCGCAACATTTCCTTCTTATTCTTAAAACCAAACCAGGGTGCTGTGGGTATCTCATGATCCTGATAAAACTGCTTTTGATCTGCCTTGTTCTGAATAAGCTCTACGATTTCAGGTTGGGGGAAAACTTTCTTACCCATGGCCTGAAGATCCTTCATGGCCTGTGTATTCACATTTTCTATTTCAATGGTAATGACATCGCAATCTTTTCCAAATTGCATTACGGTATCATAATCATTGAAACTACCCTTTACAAATTCTTTACTTCCAACCGAGCAGGGAGCATCAGCAGACGGATCAAGAACTTTGGTGAACAGGTCGTAGCGGCGGGTTACATCAAGCAACATTTTTCCCAACTGACCACCTCCGAGTATACCTATTTTTCTATCTTTTGACGAAAAGTAATTTTCCATGTAAAAAAGCCCATCTCATTGTTAATGCAGGCAAAGGTAAGAAGTTCTTTTATTTTTCGGAGACTGTTTCCTCGCTTATTGATTAAGATTTTTGGCCACAACAGAGTGCAGATCAATAGGCAAAATCCACCACCCGACCCAAATATTTTCCATGTCTGAAAACCCAGGTTACCTCATACAGGCTCGGAATTTCACCGTTTCGCATATGAATATATATTCGTTCTCCTTCATGTGAAATATAAACTGCTGTATTACATCTTATGGTTCCTGAAAATACCATTCGAATGCATAAGTTGGGTTCAAAGATATCATTGTAGGCATTTAACGGAATATTAATAGGAATTTCATCAATTACAACCTTGAAAGTTTCAATTTGCCTTTGGGGAACTTTACCATCTATGCCCCAGAAATAGCGTCCGTCAATTTTATGCAGATAACCGCTCATTCTGTAATACTTCAGATGATGTCTGGATGGCCGGAACCTGCCTGTTTCAATAAAAACAGTATGATTTTCATATGCAAATTCAACTGAATTGGAACTTACACTTTCAACGGGAAATGAAATAAGGGGTTCGGAAGGTTTTTGACGGTAAATTCTGCCCACAAAGTTAAAGGAAGCCAGTTCACTTGCAATCACCGAATCTGAAAGGTAAAAGAATCCTTCCTTCTTCCGGTCGGGATGAGCAACAACAAGAGCGGGATCACGCTGACAATAAGCTTCTTTAAAATCAAAAACCAGTAGAAGAAAAGAAACAAAAATTATAAGAGTACTTTTCATGACCGGGAGTTTTCAGAAGTTAAAATCTCTCTACCCCGCAAATTCATCAAAATATTACAACCCGCTACTACTACAAATATAGATTATTTACGAAAGCTTTAAAAGCAAAATCATCGCTTTAACAACAGTGGTGAAAAGGCAAAAGCATTTTTAAATTGCAGGAATTTTTAGTAAGTTTGAACAAACAAAGTGGTATGGAGAAACATAATTCAAACATACTTTTTGGAGAGAAAACAGAAAACACCAACCAACCTCCTGCAGAAAGCACCTATCGGGTAAAGCCGGTAAGCGGTCTGAAAATGTTTTTTCTGCTGATGTTTCTCATGGGGCAGCTTGCAGGTAGCCCGGCCCAGACTCCCGACCGTATTGCACAATCATATGGAAAACAACTGGTAAGGGTATTTGAATATCGCGACTCGCTTGAAGGTGTTCATCCATTTGTAAAAGGCCTTTACCCCATTGCCATTGCAGAAGATGGGCATTTTTATGTTTTCGACCTGGATAGCTCAAAAACCCAATACCGCATCATGGCCTATGAAGAAATTGAAATGAAAGTCCCCAAAGGAGTCCAGGCAGCTTTTCCACTTCAGTTTTATGATAACAAATGTGCTTGCGTGGTAACCGGGGATGTATTTGATACTCCAGAGGGTTATGTGATGATTTTCCATGAATTTGTTCACTGCCACCAATGGCATACTGTTGAGCCCGGATTGCGCAGTGAATTACCTCTTGCAGTAAAATCGCAGAAGGCCGGTAATTATATGTGGGAAATTGAACACCCTTTTCCCTACCATGATAAGTGGTTTGTTAAGACTTACAATGCATTCCGGCAGGCAGCCTTTGATAATGATCATGAGAAGGTAGCTGAAATGCGGGCCGAACTTGCTTCGATCCTTAACGACGATGACTATCAGTATATGGTATGGCAGGAATGGAAGGAGGGTTTTGCACTTTTCCTGGAAAATAAGATGCGTAAACATCTGAATCTTCCTGAGAACAAAGTTGGCAGGCAGCAACCTTTCAGCCGAACCGTATTTTACGTGGGTGGTTCAGCATATATTGAATATCTGGCACAAAAAAACCCTGATTTGCTAACCGATCTGAAAGCACTGTTTTTCAGTATGTATTAAAGAAGTTTTAGTTAAATCTATCCCATGAAGCATATTTTACTCCTGGTTTCTGCCCTTCTGATTTACACTTCCGCCAGCAGGGCAGCAAATGACAATTATCCTTTTGGCGGACGTGCAGCAGGAATGGGAAACGCTGCCGTAACACTCTATGATTTCTGGGCCATCAGTCATAACCAGGCCGGACTCGCCAGAATGCAAAACATGGCTGCAGGGGTTTATTTTGAAAATCGTTTTCTTATACAGGAAATGAGTTTCGGAGCAGGTGCTTTGATATATCCAACAGAATCAGGCGTTTTAGGATTTAACTTTACCTATTTCGGATTTGAGTTATACAATGAAAGCAAGATCGGGCTGGCTTATGCCCGCGAGTTCGGCGAACGATTTTCGGCCGGAGTGCAGCTCAATTATCATAATACAAACATTGCCGAAGACTATGGAAGAAAAGGTAATCTGACCTTTGAGCTTGGAGCCATATTTCATATTCTTCCGGAGTTAAGTATTGGTGTGCATCTGTTTAACCCCACCCGTGCAAAAATTGCAGATTTTGCCGATGAAAGAATTCCCACAATTTTCCGTACCGGGCTTTCCTATGAGTTTTCCGAAAGAGTGATAGTGGTGGTTGAAACTGAAAAAAGTGTCAATCTGAACCCTGTTTTCCGCACAGGCATTGAGTACCGCATTTCCGATCCGCTTTATATAAGAGGTGGTATAGGAACCAATCCAACAACCAATGCTTTCGGATTTGGGCTGGAATTGGGCAATCTGAATATTGATGTTGCCACATCATTCCATCATATTTTGGGTTATTCACCGCAACTGAGTTTTATTTACCATTTT
>JAHYJP010000201.1 GCA_019429055.1 Bacteroidales bacterium | reverse complement strand
TTCCGATCTTTTTTAATCTTTTCCTTAACATACGCGCCAGGTTGCACTGGTATGTTTCAGCAAAATCAGCAATTTTTACCTGTGTGGGATCTGTTTTTCCGCCTGCCCCCATACTACTTACCAATGGAAGTCCGTTTTTCAGGGCCTGACGGATCAGAAAAATTTTTGGTGAAAGGGTATCGATTGCATCGGCAACATAATCAAAAGGAGTTTCCAGAATTTCATTGGTTCGGTCATCGCGGATAAACTCATCAATAACAGTAAGTTTCAGCTCAGGATTGATGTCCAGCAAGCGGTCGCGCATAAGCAATGCCTTGCGTTTGCCATGTGTGCTGCTGAGAGCAAGTAATTGCCGGTTACGATTGGAAGGTTGAATCTGGTCGGCATCGATGATTGTCATACTACCAATTCCTGCGCGGCATAGCATTTCGGCAGCAAAGCCCCCTACTCCACCCAAACCGGCTACCAGTACATTTGAGTTATTAAGTTTTGTTGTTTTTTCTTCATTAAGAAGCAGTATGGTTCTTTCCTGCCAGTTGGATAAAGTCATGGAATATCATCAGTTAAGGATGGTTTTGAATACTTTTTCAAAATTTACGTTTATTTTTTCTTTAAGTTCATCTACACTTATTTTTCTGAACTCTGCGGCCTTTTTGTAAATCTGATCAATCCCAATATCCTCATCATCCGTTTCCAGAAAAAACTCATCGGAATTCAGATTCATTAAAACTTTAGCTGCCTTAGAATCCGAATTCATTATCATTTTTCCGAAAGATAACAGGCAACCGGCATCAAGAAGCTGCTGTGCCATTTGCTCACTGCTGCTAAATCCGTGAATGATCCAGGCAACGGTTGGCTTTTGCTGCTTTCGCAGTTTAAGGATTTCGTCCCATGCTTTCACACAATGAATGATCATAGGTTTTCCTGTTTTCTCAGAGATTTTGATCTGCTCTATGAATGCCCTTTCCTGTAAATCCCAATCGGATTTTGTTACTTTATCCAGACCAGCTTCCCCAATGGCCAGACAATTTGAATGAGAAATGATTTCATCCAGAAGCTTTAATTGCTTTTCGAGCGTTTCTTCATCTTTGATATACCAGGGATGAATGCCTGCTGAAAAGAAACCGGAGTGTTTTTTATTATTTTCGCGAAAATCATCAGGAAAAAAATTACTGATGCATAAAGCATGCTCAGCACAGGGTTTATGTGTGTGAATATTTATTAATGGAAACTTCATTTTTCAGGATCAATACCTGATCAATCCTTAGCTTTTTTTTCCTTGAATCTTTTGGCAAGTTCTTTTGCCTTATTGGCAATATCACCCCGTGTTTTACTTCCTTTGTTGGGAGCAAGCAAAACACCCAGTGCTGCACCTATACCAGTTCCTATTAACAAAGTACTGATAGCCTTTCCTGGTTTCTTCTTCTTTTCCATATATCTGAAATTTAGAATGTTATTGAATTCTTGAAGGTTTAATAAAATCCAGTTTTTCCGTATTGAATCTTAAACACATCTTATAAAGGTAAACAAACCGAACTGAACTAAGTTTGCATAAACTGAAAACTACACAATTCTGTATATTTTCATAATGTTCTTAAGGATACTGTCAAAATCGATTTTAAGATCAATTAGTTTACCTGTACGCACGTCAAAAACCCAACCATGAACGGTAAATTCTTCTCCCCTTTCCTTGGAAGCCCTTTGAACAGAAGCGGTTTTGATCACATTAACACATTGCTCCTGTACATTGAGCTCAACAAGCCTTTTATACCGGTCTTCTTCATCTTTTATGGCATCCAGTTCGTCCTGGTGCAGGCGATAAACATCTCTTATATTTCTTAGCCACGAATTTAACACCCCCAGATCGGCCGATTGCATGGCAGCCTTGATGCCACCACAATAATAATGACCACAGACTACTACGTGCTTAACCTTCAGGTGCCTTACCGCATAATTTATAACCGATTGAACATTCATATCCGTATTGGGTACCATATTGGCAATATTACGATGTACAAATACATCTCCGGGTTTTACCCCCATAAGTTCTTCGGCAGTTACACGGCTGTCAGAACACCCAATGTACAATATTTCAGGACTTTGCCCCTTCGACAGGTTCTTGAAATAATCTTTATCAAGAGCCAGCTTTTCTGCGATCCATTGCTCGTTGTTCTCAAAAATTCTTTTGATATCCATAGCAGTTCAAATTATGCATTATCAGACTTTCAAAATTATAATAAAAAACTTAGCGGATAAAATTATTAAATTCGCTGACAGGTATCATCATTAAAAAATCAAACATCATGCACATAAAAGATCTGTACTTTGCGATTTTATTATCATTTCTGGTTTCAGGTTTAACCGCCCAGGATCGGATAACCGGACATAATTTTGCCACCCGTTCAGAGGTCATTGCACAAAATGGCATAGCTGCCACCAGTCATCCGCTGGCCACACAGGCAGCTCTTGATATTTTAAAACAAGGTGGAAGTGCTGTGGATGCTGCCATAACGGCCAATGCCATGTTGGGTTTGATGGAACCAACAGGTTGCGGTATTGGCGGCGATTTGTTTGCCATTATCTGGGATGCTGAAACACAAAAGCTTTATGGACTGAATGCCAGTGGCAGGTCGCCTAAAAATCTTACCCGTGAATATTTTCTGGAACAGGGTTATGAATACATTCCATCATTTGGAGCACTGCCTGTAAGTGTTCCTGGCGCGGTTGACGGATGGTTTGAGATGCACAGCAAATTCGGCAATCTGGATATGAAGGCAATTTTACAACCTGCCATAGATTATGGAAGAAACGGTTTCCCGGTAACGGAACTCATTGCTTATTACCTCGACCGATCTGTCAGTCGTATCGGCCATTATCCCAACTTTAAGGAGACCTATATGCCCGACGGCCACATGCCTGCCAAAGGCGAGATCTTCCGGAATCCCTACCTGGCAAATACCTACGAAACCATTGCCCGCGAAGGAAGAGATGCATTTTATAAAGGAGATATTGCCCGCACCATCGATGCATATATTAAGGAAAACGGCGGATTTTTAAGTTATGAAGACCTGGCGGCACATACCAGTACATGGATTGACCCGGTTTCTGCAAATTACAGGGGGTATGATGTGTGGCAGCTGCCACCCAACGGACAGGGAATAGCAGTGCTTCAGATCCTGAATATCCTTGAAGGATACGATATTGCCTCCATGGGATTATTCAGTCCTGAGTACATCCACCTTTTTGTGGAAGCCAAAAAGCTGGCCTACGAAGACCGCGCTTGGTATTATGCCGATATGGATTTCAGCCCGGTGCCGGTGGAAAAACTGATCTCGAAAGAATACGCAGAAGAAAGAAGAGAACTGATCAATTCTGACCGTGCTGCCAGGCGCTACGACCCGGGTATTCCTGAAGGACCCAACACAATTTACCTTACCGTTGCCGATAAAGATGGCAATATGGTATCGCTCATACAGAGCAATTATCGTGGTATGGGAAGCGGAATGACTCCGCCGGGTCTTGGATTTGTAATTCAGAATCGTGGTGAAGGATTTACACTAAAACCAGGCAGGTTCAACACTTACGAGCCAGGTAAAAGACCATTTCATACCATTATTCCCGGTTTTATTACCAAAGATGGTGAGCCGTTTATGAGTTTTGGTGTGATGGGCGGCGATATGCAACCCCAGGGGCACGCGCAGATCGTAGTTAATATGATCGATTTCGGCATGAATCTTCAGGAAGCAGGCGATGCACCACGGATTTATCATACAGGTTCATCGGAACCCACCGGCCAGGAAATGACCGATGGCGGTGTTGTAATGCTTGAATCGGGATTTCCCTACGAAACCATACGTGAATTGATCCATAAAGGTCACCGGATGCAGTGGATCGTAGGACCGTTTGGAGGGTACCAGGCAATTATGTGGGATCCTTTAAATAAAGTGTATTATGGAGCATCTGAGTCAAGAAAGGATGGTCAGGCAGCCGGTTACTAAGTGCCTGAGGTGAGATCCAAACCTTAAACCAATACTTTATTTTGCCAGCTTTACCTTAATGGCATTCAAACCTTTGTGACCTCTTTCGGTTTCAAAACTTACTCTATTACCTTCTTTTACAGAGTCAATTAAGCCATTGATGTGCACAAAAATACTTTCCTGCGTATTCAGATCTTTGATAAAACCGTAGCCTTTGGAGTCATTGAAAAAGGTAACAGTTCCTAATCTAACCTTTTCAACTGTCTCCAGCTCTTCTTTTTTGGGCACATTGATCATAATGTCATCGAGCTCAATTTCGTTTTTCTTCCTGTCTGCAGGATCAGGAGGAGTGTCGGTAATATTACCATGCTCATCAACATAAGCCATCATATCATCAAAACTTTTCCCCTTTTCTGAGCTGGATTGACGTTCTTCTCTTTTCTTTTCCTTGTCAAGTTTCTTTTTACGTTTTTTCTTTTCGACTTCTTTTTTGTTAAAGGATTGTTGCGATCTTGCCATAGTTTTTTCTAAAATAATTTTGATTAATAATTGGATTTAATTTATGATTCCCGGTACTGTTAACTCCTAAAACTTTTGCGGGCATGCTATGAAATACATTACCTGAGAAAGAGATCCTGGTTCAGGGAGAGATTATAAAAACAGGCAATGAGTGGAATACTACTCTTAATTCAAACCCGGTGTTTTACAAGCTTTTGCAAAAGTACACATTTATACTGACTTTGTGGATTGCAATTCAAAATATATCGCGCAGGAAAAAACTTAGGGTTAACAGTGCATAAGAGAATGAGCGCCAGATTTATCAGGAATCCTGATATTCAGATTTCAACATACTGAAAATCTCAAGATCGGCAAACTCTCCATTGTTTAATAGTTCTCCTTCCCTTTCAATGCCTTCCTGTTTAAATCCAAGACGTCTGGGTATGTTGCTGCTGGATTTATTTCCCACAGCACACCTGATTTGCACCCGGTTAATATTCAGCTCTTCAAAAGCCAGTTGCAGAAGTTGTTTTACAGATAATGTTATGATACCCTTTTTCTGGAAATGTTCTGACAACCAATACCCTATCTCCGTTTTTCGGTTTATTTTATCCGTATCCTTAAAACCGATAATACCGGCAAACTCCCCATCGTACCTGATGACAAAAACATACTCCCTGTTTTCTTCCGGTGTATCCATCACTGATTCAACAAAGGCCTCTGTATCCGCAAGTTCCCTGGTATAAGCAACAAAGGGAAGCCAAGCGCCAAGATAGGATCGCTGGGTGTTTATGGCATGAAAAATATCAGCTGCATCCCCGCGACTTAATTCTTTAAGTACGATATGTTCATTTACTCTGATTCTCATGCAATCCGGTGTTTTATAATTATCCGCCCTGTATCAGACTCCGTTTAAAATCTATGGCATCTTTTGCATATTCTTCCAGTGAAAAGATCTCACCTTTGTTTTTTACCCTGATCACACCTGCAGCATCCACTTCCCTGGCAAAGGGAAGAATTTCATCTTCAGACTGTTTTAGAAATCTTAGTTGGCGCCCTGATGCATTCCTTCCATCGCGGGCCTTCATAAATTCAATATCATACAAATTGGCAATGCCATCGGCACATTTTATGGCTTTCGGAAAAACATTCCCTGCCTTTGCAGCAAACTGTTTAATCTTTTTCGTGAGAAGAAGATCCTTCTCCACTGCATCTTTAGTATCAGTTCCCGAAACACTGTAAACATACCATGCCACTGCCGGACTTATAGCGTAAAGTTCATTGATGATTTTGTTTTTATCACCGGTATCTTCAACCGAATCGTGAAGAATAGCAGAAAAAACAATTTCTTTGGGAAACCCCAGCCGGGCAAGCAGGAACCCTGCACTCAGCACATGAGCAACGTATGGAAAACCCGAATCGCGAAATTCAGCTTTATGGCGATTAACAGCCAATTTGATAACTTTTTCTGTCATAGCGGAATCCGATCTCAGATAATCTGAGACAGGCATATCATTGGAAAAAAATTTCTTTGCATTGCTCGCCAGGAATAATCTCTTCATTTCTTTCAAAAAATCAGGAGATTTGGTTTTTTCAGCATATTC
>JAHYJP010000200.1 GCA_019429055.1 Bacteroidales bacterium | reverse complement strand
GTAAACGTACTAAGTTCCTTAACTTCATAAGCAAGTTCAAAAACCACGCTTTGACTGCGATTGGCAATACGTCGGCGTTCGTTGCGATAGTGTACGCTGCTGGCTTCAATGTCGAGACTGTCGGCGGTGCTGTTTACAGTGGCTCGCCAGCGACCCTGAGAGTCGCTCACGGCAAAGGCAATGAGTACATCGCTACCTGGTGGATATATCAAAATGTTGATGTTGTGAAGTACTTCGCCCTCGTTGCTAAAAACCCGTCCTTCTAAGCTTATTTGGCCAAGAAGCCCCTGAATTGGTAAAAAAAGTAAAAATAGAAAACAGGATATCCTCAATTTATTTTTTTGACTTTTAGTTTAATATTCTATGGGATTGTTCTATGTAAAATCATGTTATTCGGCAATGAGTTCTATGGGGTTGTTGTGTCGGCGAAGATTATCGCCTATAATATTCCTTGAGTGACCCTCAGGTAATATGTCAGACCTTCCATAAATACTTTCCCGGAATGAGTTCCACGCCCGAAAAAAGCCTTCTTTTGTCGTTGTAATATAGGATCGTTCGGTGAAATAAATTGGTATTTCTTCACCCGGTTTCTCTAATAAAACAGCCTCAAATAAATAATGATTCCTGGTGTCGTGGATTTTAAGAATTAAACCCGGAAGTCCGTTGAATTTATATGGGCCATCATTATAAGGAATTTCGGGAGTAAACCATGCCACCCAATCCCTGCCTGCAAAATTGGTCGTTGCCTTTTGAACTTTGTAGCCTAAAATGCTGTCTGTTTCACCACTTAATTTCCAATCAAATAATTTAAGGTTTTCAGAGTACAGGTAATAATCACTGGGGAAATGATCTTTTGTAGTGATTTTGCCTTCCGGATAATTTTTAAAGATTCTGTAACGAGATAAACCAAACCGTATATTGTTTGCAGGGTCGCTCACAAAGTCATTCAATTCGGCTGCAGTTGAAAAGCGTTGAGCCGCTTTTCGGAACCTTTCAGTTGATTCGTTAAAAAAAGAACTTGTATTTTTTCCAATTAATAGGGTCATTTTTTCTTGTCTTTTTCTGGGGTTAAGGGAGTCCTGCTGAAAGGTTTGATTGTAAGTAACTATGATTTCTGCTTGACCTATTTCTTTTTCCGGATAAACAGTAAATACCTGGGTAAAGCTGGGTATGCTTAGTAACAATAAAAGTAATGTGATTAAGCCGATTGTTTTTTTCATTTTTATTCCTATTAATTTAATTGTACAATATTCTTGCATTAAGAGACTGGCTCAAAAGATACAAAGAATTTATTTTGGAGAATTACTAAAATATTGAGCCAGACTCTTTTTACTCATCGTTGAAAGATAAAATTTACCACCCATCGTCCAATTCACTCTCTGGACAATAATACCACATATAAAACTGGTAATCCGAATCTTCACAAACAAGTCCTGTCCATCCACCATAACCGAGACCATCATATCCGGCTGGGCAGGATACAGACATCGTACGACATTGCTGATCAATGGCATTTGCCAACCCAAAGGTCATTGCCAACACGAAAGCTAAAGATAGAATTTTTTTCTTCATGATCTTTTATTTAGGTTAATAAATCGAATTAACGCATAAATAAAAAAAAACGACAAAAACAAGAAAAGTTTATAGTCTGGTGTAATTTAAAATCATTTTAAATAGCAGATATATCGAAAAACTTATTATGCTGGCGGTTTAACTTTTGCAAAAGTGAATTCAATTTCGAAACTTCGATTTATTTATTCTTGTTTGTCATCAAATCCAAGTAAGCTGTAAATAGCAAATTAAAAAGTTCCATTTTTTCTCAAAATTAAAAGTACCACCACTGAAGTTTGGGTTTTCTCTCCCATCCCTGCTCGTTAGGATGGGTGCCCGAAGGGCGGGGTGGGTCAAAATAAAAGTAATTGAATATCAATGTCATGCGTTGCAAAATTGAACAATGTAACCACCCCAACGTTAGTTTTCTGTTAAGTTTAAATTCAAAAACCCTAAATAAAAATATTATGGATAAATTAGAAATCAAAGGAAACTGGAACGAACTAAAGGGAAAACTCAAGCAAAAATATGCCGATCTTACTGAAGATGATCTGAAATATGCCGAGGGGCAGGATGATGAGCTGATTGGTAAGCTTCAGAAAAAACTGGGTAAAACCCGCGACGAAATTGTAAAAGAACTTAAATCATTGGGTTAATAATATTTTTATCCCAAAAAAACTCCAGACCTAGCCGGCCTGGAGTTTTTTTTTTCAAACACAGGTTATTCTGATCTCAGAAGAAGTAAAACCCGGTTAAAAGTACCCTCACATTACCCACCGGCTGAGCATTTCGAACAATTCCCATGTTATCGGGTGTACCGTAAGCCGCTACGGTGTATTCTATCTCAGATGAAAACTGCACTTTGCCCGAAATAAGTGAAAAGGATGGAGCAATGCGGTAAAGGTAGTCAATATCATGCCCCCGACCGTAATAATTACCCACAACAGGATCAAGCGCTCCGTAGTTCTTGGAATAACCAACGAATAATCCAACCTGCCTGGTTTCACCATAAACAACATTGGCCCATGTCATCAGGTTTCCCAGCGGGGTATAGGTAACTTCCCCGGTAACGGGATCAATACTGCTCTCAGCATATCCGCCCATCATGAGGTGCTCGCTGAGGTTCTGACCGTAAATTCCCTTGGCCTTGATGTCCCATCCGCGGGATTGATGCCTCACAAACCCCATGACAGCATAGGTTCCAAAGGATTCAGATGTTCTGTAAAGCTGATCTGTTATGGTTCTGGGCCTCAGTCTTTTATAGTCAAAAGCAATGCCCATTGTGTTGAGCTGCTCCTTATAGATAAATTGCAGGTGCAGGTTGGGCATGAGAGAATTGCGGAGATACTGCGGAGATGTTCCTCGCGGACCATCGCTGGCATTGTCGCGTTGGGCAATGGCTGAAACAATGGTTTGTACATCGCCGGTCAAAAACGTCATGGTGATCTGAGGATTGCGGATAAAGGGCTGAAAAGGTGCACCCGTATTCAGTGAAATAACCCCAGGAACCGCTTCCTCGCCAAATAATGGATGCCACCACTGCCCCAGCATCAGCTCCATGGATGGCCATTGTAACTTCATTACTGCGTGCCGCAAACGGAAACCGTTGATGTCGGCATTGGTAACACCCGAAAAATCGGCCTCAATAATTCCCGATGTGCGGGCTTTGAAGGCATCCGGACCTGTTATGGTCCCTCTGATGCGACTTGTGATGGCTGAAAAATTAAAGGATGGACTTCCAAAAAGATCATCAAAATTCGGATCAAGAACTTCCCTTTCAGGGTAGAGAAGAAAAAGATCTTCGCGGGCTGAAACTACTGAACGGCTGTCGAACCAGTAATCTGATTTTACAAAACCACTGATACGAAAAGTTACAGGAGGCTCTTCCTGTTTTCCGGGGGGAGTGTCCTCTTTGGTTTCTTCATCAGCCTTAGCTGCGAAAACCGCAAAAAACATCCCCAGCACCAGGATGAACAGTGATTTGAAGCTAAAGTTTGTCATTTTTTACAATATTGCTGAATAATGGATTTAGTGCAAGTGATACAAACATTCCGATGGTGCCGGCCTGGGGACTGGGCATGCCGGTAAAATAAAGGATCAGGCATGTTGCCAGTCCTACTACACCGGAAACAATGGCTCCGGTGCGGGTTGCCTTTTTATAGAGTAATCCCCAGATGAAGGGTCCCAGGAAGAATGACCCCAGGGCTCCCCAGGAGATACCCAGAATGGCTACAATATGATCTATCTCAGTGTAAGCAAGTACAATGGAAAGAAAGATAAAAACAGCACTCATCATACGCATAAGGGCTGTGAGCTTCTTGTCTGAAACATTTTTGTTGATAAATCCTCCGTAGAAATCCTTCACCAGGGTTGAACTTGAAACCAGAACCAGTGCTGCCAGGGTTGACATGGATGCCGACAAAATAAGCAACAGGATAATCACGTTAAGGGAAGCCGGCACTACAGTAATGAGCAATTCAGGCATAATGATATCATAAAAGGGTTTTCCTGCCATATCGAAAGCAGCAGGATTGTTTTCGGGGCTGAGGAATATCCTGGATGTTGAGCCAATAAAATAGGCAACACCACCAATAATAATGGCAAAAATGGTGGAAGCAACCATCCCTTTTTTTACTGTACGTTTGTCCTTGATAGCAAAAAACTTCTGCATTAGCTGAGGCATGGCAAAAGGAGCCATACTGGTAAGCAGCACCAGCGACAGCAGCGGCCACCAGCCCGGAGGACCAATAGCTTTGGTTAGATCTGAATTGATCTGTTGCAGATCAAAAGTGATCTGCTGAAGTCCGTTTCCGGCATTCAAAGTGCTGAAAAACATAATAATTACACTTACCACCATGATCATCCCGAAGATCATGTCAATCAATGCCATGGATTTGTAGCCACCCATCACCATGTAAATGGCTGTAAACATGCCCATAGCAACCAGGGCATGCCAGTATTCAAGATTAAAATTGGATGTGAAAAGATAGGACAGACCCATAAATACCGCTGCACTGTAAGGGATCATAAAAACAAAGATGACAATGCTGGATAAAAGTTTCAGGGTATCCGACCCGTATCTCTTTTGCAGAAACTCAGGCATGGTACTTACCCCGTACTCTGCCGCAGCCCGCTTAACACGCCACCCTATAACCCACCATACCAGTAAAACACCAATGAAAGCATTGAACAAAGCAATCCACAAACCGGAGAAGCCAAAGTTCCAGCCGATATTTCCGGCAAAACCGATAAACAAAACGGCACTGAAGTAGGCTGTTCCATAAGAAAATGCACTCATCCACGGGCCTACATTACCTCCGCCCAGGAAAAAGTCGTTAAACGTTTTGGTGGCTCTCAGTCCACGAATGCCCACAAGCACAATCATGAGGGCGTAGAGGGAAAGTACTATGATTTTTATGTCCATTTTTGGTTATTGGGTTGTTAGGTTTAATTTTTTAACCGCGGAGACGCTTAGGCGCTGAGTTCGCAGAGATATAATTTAGGATTTCAGATTTAAGTTTTCAATTTCTTATTTAGCTTCGCTGAGCTCGCCTTTGGCTCGGTTCGATATTCGTGGTTTTACATCCCCCCAGCCTAAAAGGGGGAGTAGGCTGGCATAAGCTTCTGACTTCCGTCTCCTACTTCTCCACCCTTATCCTCGCATCCACCGCCACTACCTGCTTTTTATTGCCCAGCAGCGGGTTCAGGTCCATTTCAAAGATCTCGGGGGCGGTGTTTACAAGGGCTGACAGCCGGGCCAGGTTTTCGGCAAACATTTCGATGTTGATACCTTCCTGTCCGCGCACTCCTTCCAGTATTTTATAACTTTTAAGACTCCGGATCATTTCCAGCGCCTTATCCTTGCTGATGGGCGAAAGCTCGGCTGCAACATCTTTGAGCACTTCGATAAAAATACCACCCATCCCGCAAAGGATCATGTGTCCGAATTTTTCTTCGTATTTGGCACCGGCAAACAGTTCCATGCCGCTGAGCATCGGCTGCAGCAGAATGGCTGTTGTATCCTTGATTTGTATCATCCGCTCGAATTCGCTTCTCACTTGTTCAGTGGACTTCACATTGAGCACCACGCCGCCCACATCGGATTTGTGCACCGGACCGACTACCTTCATTACCACGGGAAGTCCCAGTTCTTCGGCAAATTTTACTGCTTCATCAGCAGTTTTGGCTACTGCTTCTCCGGCGCGGTTAATGCCTGCTGCATCGAGCAGTTCCTGCACCTGTTGGGGTTCCAGGTAGCCATTCCCGACACTGTCGATAATACTCCTGATTTTTGTGTGGTCTACTTCCGGCAATTCAATTTCTTCCGGAGCAGGTCCTGGTGCATTGTAAACCCTAGCCAGGGCATTGCCCAGACTCACTTCGTCGGGAAAGTTGATGCGGCCTTTGCTGATGAAGTCATCCACCTCCTCTTTGGCGGTAAGTATGGATGGTAACACCGGATAAATAGGCTTTTTACACTGCTTCATTTTCAGGTCGATCACATCGTACACATTGAAAACCGGGAATAATCCGGGTGTGCCAAAGAT
>JAHYJP010000199.1 GCA_019429055.1 Bacteroidales bacterium | reverse complement strand
TCACGCAAATGAAACTCGTTCTGCCAGCCGTCGTTCACATACACAAACCGCCCGTGCGGCGTGCTGACCCAGCCCGGGGCATTGTTTACAAACACAAACGCCCCGGCGTAGTCGCGGCGGGTAGAAAGGCCGCCCTTGTCGCCTGATTCCAGCTGCTGGCTTACTTTTGCTCCTGTGGCTGTGTAGGTGTAGTTGATCATTTCGCGTCAAAAGAAACTCTCCGTGGAAAATAAAAAATGCGGTTTAGTTCCGCAAGGTGCTGTTAGCCCTGTGCATATTTCCATTGGCATCGTTTTCTGAATAATAATCTGGCAGCGAATCCTGAGGATTCGGCCAGCCATCATAGAAGCCTTAAATCACTTATTCCTGTATTTTTCAATAATAAAGGTTATCATTTGCTCAGATAACCTGAAGCCTTGGTTAACCAATCTAAGGATTGTTCCCACAACATCTTTGGTTAGGCCTTTCTGCTCCGCAAGCAAAATAACCCCAATGGTACCGATGATTTCAACATGCAAGGATTGGGCAATTTTCCTCCCTTTCAATTCATCTATTATTAGCATTGAACGGTCCGTTTCCAAAGCCAAAGCAATGGAGCTAGCTTCTCCCTTATCAAGAATTTTCTCTAACTCCTGAATTTTTTTTTGATCTTTTACTTCCCTGGTAACAATCCAATCCGGCAAGGCCTCTCCAAATTCTTCGCTAACTTCCCTGGTTATGATTACTTCTTCAAACAAAGTTTTCAATAAACCCAGTTCTTCAATTTTTGACAGGGCTATCAGGCAACTCGCATCGGAAATAATAACCTTATCCATGAATAATTTTTTGGATGTCCTCTATGCTTTCACCAAAGACCGATACACCATATTTGCCGACGTTTTCCAGGAAATGCCTTTTCGAAACCTCAGCCAAATCCGCCGCCTGACCTGATGACAATATTCCCTTTTCAAACAAATAGGCTGCAAGCTGCATTTTAAAATCCTTTTCATCAAGGGTTTCCGGTATTCGCAATGTCAGTGTTTTCATTTTATATCTGTTTCTCTTTACCACCAAATTTAACTAAAAATCAGGCATCCCGGGTTATACCTACTCAATTTTTACTCTCAACACATTTATCATCAGGGTTTAGCTTAACTTTATTAGCAAAGGAATATGATTTACTGGGTCATTACAATTATTCGGAAAAGAAAAATTTTGCGTCTTTCTAAGAAAGGAAATTTCACAGCTCTAAATTCTGAGGGTGTGTGCCCACCCAGCCCGGGGCTTCCAGTTTTCCTGTATTTGGCTCACTACTCATCACTCACTTCTCGAAAACCGTTTAAAAATCTAATTTGCCCAAATGTGACTTACACACTTTCTGGGATAGTGTCAAGCCTTTCGGACTGAAAGGCTTCTTATTATATCATTTTTAACGATACCTAGGCTCTCGCTCTCCACTTTCTGGATAAAGGTCATAAAACACTTCCTTTTCAAGTGTCTTATTTTTCTTCAAAACATAAAATCTAGATAAACCTTTGGTATAATGTAAAAATGCAACATCTTCTTTTCTATATGACCGAAATTGCACCTTCCCACTTAAGGCATAATACTGACTTTGGTAAACAACTTGTTTGCCTTTTACAAACAAAATCCGGATATAATTATCAGGTACATGTTTACATTTAAATGTGAACCCTAATGCATTATAAATATCTTCACATGTTGTTAAGCCAGCAAATACATACATACTATCCCATTCAAAGACTGTTATGTCTTGCAAATCAATTAAACAACCATTAGTTTCATCAAATCTTTGACATTTGCTTTCTATATGCTCGGCTATTTTCTTGTCAAAACTCTTTGTGCAACTACCGAAGAATAAAGGGATAACTATTATTAAAAACATCCCCCAAATTTTATTTAAATATAAGCTATTGTTTTTCATCTTCCTTCTTTTTTAAACCATTTTCCTGTAGCTGTTTAAGATTGTTTTGTGCTTGCTTATACTGTTCGTTAGTCATTTTTGTACGCGTGATAGTGTAACCTGTTTCGGTTTCCTGTACAGTCCACATACCATTTTCCTTAAACTCATTCAGTACCATTCCTGCTAATTCAACATTACTCGCATTAGGATTATTTTCCCCAATGCTTTGCCCGATTTGATTATTAAATAAGTCTGCAATACAATCTGCGTCGGAAAAGAAATCAGTCCCCTTACCTGCAACTGAATATCCATTAGGCATTGCGGTTACGTCAGGTATATTAAAACCTTCATGCGCAAAACCGGCTGTTGATGCAATATCTTTACCAAAGTCACGGGATATTATTGCCTGCCAAACACCATGTCTTATGGCATTTCTATCAGAACCTTCCCCGCTTTTTGTTAAACTTGTATTGTTGGTCAAATTAATAGCAAAATTTCCAGAATATGTAGATATATTATTGGCTCCTGGTTTGTATGAACCGATTGCTACAGCAGCACGTGGATAAGCTATAGCAAAACTTGCTTCTGCTTTTTTCTGCCTTTTACTTGGGTCATCAGGACCTAACCCATTAAAATCAATATATCTAATGGGATTATTTGCCGCATATACATATGCTGATTGAAAGCTGTATTTTTCCGCCAATGGGTCAATAGTATGGAAACGGGCTAATTGCGCATCATAAAATCTTGCTCCGTAATTCCCGATAAAAACGGGATAAACATACCAGTTTAAATCAAAATCATCATTAAACTCTCCCGAAGGGTCGGGATTTCCGCTGCGCTCCAACTTGCCGTTATACAGGTAGCGGTTGTCTTTCAGGGCGCCAATGGTGTTGCTTGTGCTCAGCGAGGGGTTCAGCATCCCGAAGGGGTAGTAGTGGTTCTGCTGAAGGGTGGCCAGCGTGCCGGTGTCTTCTTCCATAACAACTCTTCTGGTATTGCCAAGATGATCACGCAGGTGAAACTCGTTCTGCCAGCCGTCGTTCACATACACAAACCGCCCGTGCGGCGTGCTGACCCAGCCCGGGGCATTCCGTTTTCCTGTATTTGGCTCTTTACTCACTATTTTTTTCCGTCTGTAGCACCTGTATTAGCCCTCTTTTTTATTTACAGCGTGCCGCCAATCAGGCTCTGATATGGTCATACTTCCACTTTCCCTGCGACACCATCATAACCATTTCATATTTTTCCTGCTGATTTGCATAAATTTCCTGGCCTGCCTCCAAAATTAGCAGGCGGGCTAGCACGTATCCGGTTCTTTTGTTTCCGTCAATAAAGGGATGGTTGGTGACAATGCTCTCAAGAATTGCGGCTGCCTTATCAATGGGTTCCGGATATAAGTTCTCCTGGCCAAAAGTAGCAAAAGGCCTGCTGATAGCTGAAATCAGTAATTGCTCATCCCTGAGTCCGTGACTGCCGCCAAACTGGTCAATAAGCAACTTATGGATTTTTATTACTTCTTCAGCCCTGATCATTGCGCCAGTTTCTCAAGCAGTTCCTTGTCCTCGCTAATAATCTTCCGCAAATGGCGCGACAATGCAGCCTGATCCCTGGTCAGCTTCTGCGCTTCCCTCAAGTATTCAAGAAGGTCATGCAAAACCTCTTCAGGAACCTCTTCAAGAATCTTTTGGATTTCTGTTTTTATTTCCCTGGTTGTCATGACAAATTTTTCTTAAAGTTACATCATTACCGATAATTTGCCTCTTCAAAAAGCAAAAATTGCGCTATAATACATTGGAAAAGAAAAGCAAAGATTGCTTCATTTTTAAACTTTAAATGAAATTCGGAATTTGACTCACTACTCATCTCTCACCTCTCATTTCTTGTTTTACCCTGAAGCTGTGTAGGTGTAGTTGATCATTTTGCCGGTATTTGGCATGGTTTAGCAAAGCTATCATTTTTTGCAGAATTTCAAATTCTGCTATGTTCAGAGCGGAAATGCAAATTCCGGTCAGTGGGGAATTAGGGGGTAATTATCCAAACAACCTCTTTCTACCATTATTGAGAAAAAGTGAACAGCAATAAAGAAGCGTATTTTTTCATTCTTTAAGTCCGAGTTTTCAGCATGTTCCAAGACGAGCACAATAGACGTTGGGGAGATATCTTTTGCTGGACAAACAGTATCTCTATATATCGCCATCCAAGGTTCTATATCTGTTAATTCATCCATGAAATCGCAGAACCAACCATCGAAATTCAGAAAGAACATAACATCTCCATTTTTTTCTACCGGCATCCACAAAGAATCAATAAGTAAATACTTAAACAGATTGTTAATGTTATCAAGGCAAATTCCTGTGGGGTAAACTTCATTGCTTTCTATAATAAACATCCTAAAAAGATCATTTTCATGTTGTTGACCATACCTTTGCTCCAAAAGTTCTTCAAAATCAAAAAGGAACTCGCTAAATAATTGATGTTGATCTAATGTCCTTTTGTTTGTAACATTGCAACTAACAAGTGTAAAAATTGCAATAATAAGCAATGGTTTCATTTTTCTAATTATTAGTATAAACTGTTAATATTGGGAGGCTAAGCCTTCTATTTATTGGCTTCAGGGCATCAGAATGAAAAAACTCATATCTATTTCTATTGTTGTGTAACGCACGTGATGCCGCTGAACGAGGCATAAAACGACCATCGCTTTTTTTGCCATAATCAAAAGAAATTGATGTGTTATAACCCAAAAAATTAACATTAGTTGGATTGCTATGGTCTGTCTTAAGTCCAGGCATTTCTATATTTTTAAAATATGAATTAAAATTAGCATCAAAACTTCCCTTTTGTGTTTCATAGTTAATCATAAATGCAAGCTGCTCATTTAATTGTTTTCCATTAGCATTTTGGGCATCTAAAGTGTAGTGATCTCTTCGGTCATGTTGGTGGATTGGGTTTTCGGTTTGTAATAATAGGAAGAAAAATTGAAAGTGAAAAATGGATTATGGATAAAAGCCCCGGCGGAGCGAAACGAAGTCGGGAGGTGGTTCGGGAATACCATCTTCATAGTTAAACCGTATTTTAACCGTGTTTCAACCGTTTTAAAACAGCTTAAATACGGCTTAAGTACGGTTTAAGTTAGAATTTGGTCTCGTGTATTAATCAGGGTGCGACTTGGAGTCGCGCCCTGACAATCCAACCTCCAGATTTTATTTCACATTTAAATCACTGTATTTCAATACTTTTAAATATTTTGTTTAATTTTTTTAGTTTTTTATTAAACAAAATGAAAACACTTGCTGTTTACTGATCAAACAAACCCAAAAATTCAAATCTTAAAAACCCACACAATGAAAAAACAAATTTTGAACCTCGTGAATCGCTCCAGCGCCCTGCGCTTTGGTCTTGTTATCGCTCTTGGTATTTTTGTTGCTTCCTGCAGCAAAGATGAAGTTGACTCAGTGGCCATTCCCGGATCAACTGAATTGAACATTCTTGAAAAACTTGCAAGCTTTGAAACCTCAGGCCAGCAAAATGGTATTGACGAAGATGGCAGCGAGTATATAATGAATGGTATGGATTATACCGAAATTATTGATGAAAAAGGTGCCCAAGTATTTAATAAAACAAAAAATCCTACTTTCAGCACCCTTAATGTAGCCCTTGCACGCACTGGTCTGGCAAGTGTTGTTTCTTCGAACCGTCTCACTGTTTTTGCTCCCACCGATGAGGCTTTCGCTGCACTGGGTCTTTACCCTAACAACATTGCTTCAGTACCCAATCTGCGCGAAATTCTTCTTTACCACGTAGTATCTGGCACGGTTTACAGCTTTGACCTTTCGAATGGTTTTGTACCCACTGCCAATGGCGCTGCTGTAGAAATTAACCTCGACAATGGTGTTTTCGTTAATGACGCCCAGGTTATTATGGCCGACATTAAAGCACGCAATGGTGTCATTCACGCTATCGACAAAGTGATCTTCCCCCCTACCATGAACCTGGTAGAACTTGCCCTGAGCTTTGACCCCGAATTCTCTATCCTGGTGCAGGCTGTCATTAAAGCCGACCTTGTAAATGTGCTTGCAACTGGTGGTCCCTTCACCGTGTTTGCTCCCACCAACGATGCTTTTGTAGCCCTTCTGGGTGAGCTTGGTGCCAGCAGCCTCGATGACATTCCGGTAGATGTTCTTACCCAGGTATTGCTTTACCACGTTGTTGAAGGACGCGTATTTTCGAGTGATTTGGTAAGCGGATCGGTACCCACACTGAACGGTACATTCAACTTGAA
>JAHYJP010000198.1 GCA_019429055.1 Bacteroidales bacterium | reverse complement strand
GTGGCATACTGGATCAATGCCATGTCCGCCGTGGCGGGTGGTCTTACTGTAATGTTTCTTTTCTGGACTATCAGCATGCTTGGCCACCGTATTCTTAAAGCAACTCCGGATATTAACAGCTCAACAACCTGGGCAGTCTGGGGTGCTGGTATTGTAGGTGGTCTTACCCTAACTTTCAGCGATTCTTTCTGGTTCACTGCCGTGGAAGCGGAAGTTTACGTAACATCTCTGTTTCTTACCGCATTTGTGTTTTGGTCGATACTCAAGTGGGAAGCCACTGAGCATGAGCCCGATTCACTCAAATGGCTTGTTTTGATCGCATTTATCATTGGATTGTCTATCGGTGTACACATGCTTAACCTGCTGGCTATTCCGGCCATTGTTTTTGTGTATTATTTCAAGAAATTCAAAACTACCCGCAAAGGGATCATTATTACCGGTATAGTGGCGGTTGCATTGCTTGGGTTTATTCAAAATGTATTTATCCCAGGTATTCTGACCATCGACTGGTGGTTTGAAAAATTCTTTGTTAATTCATTGGGTTTACCATTCCATACAGGTACCATGTTTTATTTCCTGGTGATCATAGCTCTTGTGATTTATGGTTTGTATTATACACATAAAAAGAAAAGAGTACTTTTCAATACCATCATACTTGCTTTTACCTTTATTCTGATAGGATACACTTCATTTATGATGCTGGTGATCCGTTCCAATGCCCATGTGCCCATCAATGAAAATGCGCCCAAGAATGCGCTTGCGCTGAAAGCTTATCTGGGTCGTGAACAATACGGTGGATGGCCATTGCTTTTTGGTCCTTATTACAATGCTCCCATTGAGAATATTGAAAACGGAAGGCCTGTGTGGAGAAGGGATACTGTAGAGGGTAGATATGTTATCATCAGTGAAAACCTTGGTACAGTGCCGGTTTATAACTCTGAATTCACTACTATTTTTCCACGCATGCACAGCAGCCGCGGACAGCATGTACGAGCATACGAAAGCTGGGGCAGGGTGCAGGGGCGTCCGGTACGCGTGCAGCAGCGCGATGGATCCATGCAGGTGATCAATAAACCCACCTTTGCCGAAAACCTGCGATTTTTCTTTTCCTACCAGTTGGGTCATATGTATATGCGCTATCTGATGTGGAATTTTTCGGGCCGGCAAAATGACATTCAGGGGCATGGCGAGCCCACACGGGGCAACTGGATGAGCGGAATAAAACAACTGGATTCAGTTTTCCTTGGACCGCAGGATCATCTGCCGGAAAGCATAACCGGCAATCCCGGTCACAGTAAATACTACCTCTTACCGTTTATTCTGGGAATCATAGGACTGGTATTTCAGGCATCGAGAAAACCCGATGATGCCCTTGTGGTAGGCCTTTTATTCCTTATGACAGGTATTGCCATCATCATATACCTGAACCAGACACCCTTTCAGCCCAGGGAACGTGATTATTCTTATATCGGGTCGTTTTATGCATTCTCCATCTGGGTGGGATTAGGTGTGCTGGCCGTTGCCGATGCCCTTCAGCGAAAGCTAAAGGGAAAAATGTCGGCAGTAGTGGCAACCTTGTTATGTATTTTGCTGGTGCCCACCATTATGGCCAAAGAAAACTGGAACAACCACGATCGTTCAGGACGTTATACCACACGCGATGTGGCCATCAACTACCTTGAATCTTGCGCACCAAACGCCATTATCTTCACAATGGGCGATAATGATACTTTCCCGCTATGGTATGCACAGGAGGTAGAAGGGATCCGCACCGATATAAAGGTTGTTAATCTAAGTCTTTTAAATACCGATTGGTATATCGATGGTATGATGCGCCGCAAGACATACGATGCTGATCCTGTGCCATTCTCCCTGCAACCCCATCAGTACCGCGATGGTACACGCGATTTTTTATACATAATGGAAGATCCGCGACTTGAAGGACAATTTGTGAATGTAAGAAGTCTTATAAATTTTGCAACCAACGATGCCAATAAAAGACAGATCGGAAGAACCCGCGAAAATTTCTTACCCACCAGTAAATTCCGTCTGCCGGTCGATTCAGCCAAAGTTGTGGCAAACGGTACAGTGGCACCCGAAGATGCACACCTGATTGTGGATGCCATTGAATGGGAATTGCCTGAAATGGGTGTACAGAAAAACAACCTGATGATGCTCGATTTCCTGGCTACCAACAACTGGGAACGCCCGGTTTATTATGCTATCACCACAGGGGCTGATGCATATATCGGACTGGAAGAGTACTTTCAGCTTGAAGGTATGGCCTATCGATTGGTACCCATCAGAACCAGGAGCGGAGACGGACAAACCGGCCGGATCAATACCACGATCCTTTACGATAACATCATGACCAGGTTCCAGTGGGGCAATATGTATGATCCTTCAGTTTATCTCAATGAAGATAACATAAGGCTAACGGTCAATTTCCGCAATATATTCCAGCGGCTGGCCAATGCACTCATTAACGAAGGTCAGATCGATAAAGCTATTGAGGTACTTGACAAAGCCATGGAAGTGATGCCAGAGCATAATGTACCCTATAACTATTTCACCATGCTGCTTGCAGAAGCTTATTACAATGCAGGAGCATTTGATAAGGGTAATGCCATTTTTGAAAGGATGCTTGAACTGGAAGAACAAAATCTGAATTATTACTTCTCTTTCAGAGGCCGCCGTGCCAACCTTGTGGAGAGCAATAAGCAGGAATCGCTTGCCATCATGCAGCGTATAAGTCATCTTACCACCATGAACGATCAGGAAGAACTGGCCGAAAAATCAGGTGATATTTTTGATCATTTTTATAATCTGTATATGCAGGGAATTTAGTGGGAGGGTCGATAGGTTGATAGGTTTATGGAATGTGTAATTGCAATTGACCACCAAACGTATAAACCCATCAACTCATCAACCTTTGTAATTTCCTAAAATTCAATACATTTTTTGTATTGTGTCAAATTTTAATTAACTTTGCACCGAAATTTGCAATGGCAATAACGTACAGGGGGCCTTTTAAGTCCCCTGTTTCATTGATATAAGGTTGTACAATGGTTTTTGCAAAAGGAATAACAAGATTTTCACACAATAATTTATGATCGAAAAATCCCGAATAACAGCAATAGTTGAAGAGCATCTCAAAGACCCGGATCTTTTTTTGGTGGAAGTAAAAGTATCGGGTCGCAACAAGATCATGGTTTTTCTGGATGGCGATAAAGGTGTCCCAATCAGTTCATGTGCAGAAGTGAGCCGGCATATTGAGTCGCAGCTTGACCGCGATGTGGAAGATTTTGAACTTGAGGTTTCGTCAGTGGGAGTTGATACCCCGCTTACAATGCCAAGGCAGTTTGTGAAAAATGTGGGAAGAGAAATCGTTTATACAGATGCCGAAGGTAAAAAAGTAAAGGCTAAACTCATTGAGGCCGGTAATAACGGAATTACCATCGAAAAGGAAATCTCAAAGAAGAAAAAGAAGAAGGAAGAAGCGGAAGATCCTGTTCAGAAACTTACCTATAATGAGGTTAAGGATGTAAAAGTGCAAGTGTCTTTTAAAAGCTCTGACAAGTAAATATAAGAATAAAGAAATCACATAAATTATTTAAAATCAACAGAAAAAATGGAAAATATTAATTTGGTTGAGTCGTTCTCCGAATTTAAGGAGTTTAAAAACATTGACCGCTCTACCATGATGCTGATTCTGGAAGACGTGTTTCGCAACATGTTGCAGAAAAAGTACGGATCGGCTGATAATTTTGACATCATTGTAAACATCGACAAGGGCGACCTTGAAGTATGGCGCAACCGTGTTATTGTTGAAGATGGTGCTGTTGAAGACCCCAACGGGGAAATTGAATACTCTGATGCTATCAGGATAGAACCTGACTTTGAAATCGGAGAAGAGGTTTCGGAGCCGGTACGTATGTCCGATTTTGGTCGCCGCGAAATTCTTGCCATCCGTCAAAACCTGGCTTCAAAAATTCTGGAGCTTGAGAAGGATAGTATTTACCAGAAATACCAGGAGCGTGTGGGCGAACTTATTACCGCTGAAGTTTACCAGGTTTGGAAAAAGGAACTGCTCGCTCTTGATGACGAAGGGATTGAACTCATTTTACCCAAAACAGAACAGATCCCATCCGATTTCTTCCGTAAGGGCGACACCGTAAGAGCGGTTGTGGCACGTGTGGAAATCAAGAATAACAACCCGCTGATCATTCTTTCGCGCACTTCTAATGTTTTCCTCGAGAGATTATTCGAACAGGAAGTACCGGAAGTACACGACGGATTAATCACTATTAAGAAGATCGTAAGAGCACCGGGAGAAAGAGCCAAGGTTGCTGTTGAATCATACGATGACCGCATTGATCCTGTGGGCGCTTGTGTGGGCATGAAGGGTTCGCGCATCCATGGAATTGTGCGTGAATTGCGAAATGAAAACATTGATGTGATCAATTTTACTTCAAATCCCAGCCTTTATATTTCACGTGCACTTAGTCCGGCAAAGATATCAAGTATCAATATTGATGATGAAACAAAAAGGGCAGAGGTATATCTGAAACCCGACCAGGTTTCACTGGCCATAGGTAAAGGTGGATTTAATATCAAGCTGGCAGGTACACTTACCGGCTATGAAATTGACGTTTACCGCGATACTGAGCATGATACAGAAGACGTTGATATCCAGGAATTCGCCGATGAAATCGAACAGTGGATCATTGATGAATTCAAAGCTGTAGGACTTGATACTGCCAAGAGTATCCTTAACTTAAGCCTTGAGGATCTGGTGAAAAGAGTCGACCTGGAAGAGGAAACCATTAAGGAAGTAATAAGTATATTAAAAGCAGAATTTGAATAAATTATATAACTTTGCAAACATTTTTCAAAGGCTTCAAAAATTTTTTATAAACGAAGAATCAAGTATGACTGAAGGCATCAAAGTATTAAGATTAAGCAAGCTTGCCAGGGAATTTAACATTGGTATTTCTACCATTGTCGACTTCCTGGGTAAGAAGGGGATTACTGTGGATCCGAATCCGAATACTAAAATATCGCCTGAAGCCTATGATATCCTCGCCAAAGAGTTTCAGAAGGAAAAAAGCCTGAAAGATGAAGTTCGCAAAACCAGTTTAAGTTTTGCAAAACGAGAAAGCATCTCTTTGCAGGAGGAAGAGAAAAAAGCAGCTGCTAAAACTGAAGCACAAGCCAAAGATGAAGATGAGACCGATGAAAAGGAACTTTTCATTAAGGATATCAAATCTTTTATGGGTGACAAAGAAGCTGCAGAGTCTGAAGCTAAAGAAAAAACCAAACTTGCCGGGCCTAAAATTCTTGGGAAACTGGATTCTGATAAGTTGACCGGAAAACCGGCAGCGAAAAAAGAACCCGAAGCGGAAAAGCCTTTAGAGAAAGAAGTTACCGAGGAAAAAGAAAAGCCCGTTACTGAGAAAAAGGAAGTTTCCGAAGAAAAACCAGCCGAAACTACCCCGGAAAAGCAGGCAGAGCCTGTGAAAGCCGGTCCGAAGATTCTGGGCAAAATAGACCTGGATGAGCATAAGAAGAAAGCTAAAAAGCAGGAAGCTGAAAAACCGGAAGAAAAGAAAGAAGCTGAAGAAAAGCCTTCAGAAGAAAAGCCTTCAGAAGAAAAACCGGTAGAGGAAAAACCTGAAAAAGAAAAACCTGCTGCTGAAGTTGAAAAAGCTCCTGAAGTTGAAATACCTGCCGAGGAGAAAGAAGATGAAAAACGTCATAAAACCGAATATAAAAAGCTGGAAGGTGTTACCATACTAGGTAAAATTGATCTGCCGGCAGCAAAAGATAAAACCAAAAAACAGCCGGTTGCATCTTCAACCGATCCTGAAAAGCCCAAGAAGAGGAAGCGTAAAAGAATACGTAAGGAGAAAAGTCAGGAAGGACAGACTGTACAATCTGATCAGGATACCCGGAGAAGAACCGGCCAAGACCAGAAACAGGCCGAAAAGCGCCCGGGAAAAGTTGTTCAGGGCAAGGGTAAAAAAGCAGTCAGGAAAGATTTTATCAAGCCTGAAGTAAGCGAAGAGGAAATTTCACGCCAGATCAGGGAAACACTCGCCAGCCTGAGCGGAACAGGAAAATCAAAAGCTGCCAAGCACCGCCGTTTGAAAAGAGATCTGCAGCAAAAGCAGCGGATTAAAGAAATGGAAATGGCAGAAACCGATCAGAAGACGCTGGAAGTTACCGAATTCGTTTC
>JAHYJP010000011.1 GCA_019429055.1 Bacteroidales bacterium | reverse complement strand
CACCTGAAGTAACTGCCATTCACGGAATCACAAATGCCGATGTGGAAAATGAACCCACTTTTAAGCAAGTTGCTAAATCACTTTTTGACTGGCTTAAAGATTGCGATCTTGCGGGTTATAACTCCAACAAGTTTGATGTCCCCATGCTAATTGAAGAATTTCTCAGATGCGATATCGATTTCCACCTTAAAAATCGTAACCTGGTGGATGTACAGAACATTTTTCATAAAATGGAACCCCGGACACTGAAAGCAGCTTATAAATTTTATTGCGGGAAGGAGCTTGTTGATGCCCATACAGCTGAAGCTGATACCATTGCAACCTACGAAATTCTGATGTCGCAGATTGAAAGATATAAAGAAACCGAATTTGTTGATAACGAAGGCAATGCAAGCACCCCGGTAATAAATGATATGGAAGCCCTTTACAAATTTTCATACAACCACCGAAATGTTGATCTTGTAGGGCATATCGTTTATAATGCCAAAGAAAAAGAGTCCTTCAACTTTGGAAAATACAAAGGAAAAGCTGTTGAAGATGTTTTTGCCAAAGACCCCCACTATTACGACTGGATGATGAATGCTGATTTTCCGCTTTCTACAAAAAATGTAATCAAAGATATCCGCTTCAGGGCGCTTGAAAACTCCAATATGATCATCAAAAAACAATAGCAGGAATGAAGATCATTTGTATCGGGCGCAACTACATCGAACATGCCCACGAATTGAATAACCCGGTACCTGCCGAACCTGTTTTTTTTATGAAACCCGAAACGGCGCTGATTAGGGCCGGTCTCCCCTTCTTTTATCCCGATTTTTCAAAGGATGTGCATTTTGAAGTTGAACTGGTTTTGCATATTTGTAAGCTGGGAAAACATATCAGTGAAAAATTTGCCCACACTTATTATGACAAAATAGGCATTGGTATTGATTTTACCGCCCGCGATGTACAAAGCATATGCAAGCAAAAAGGTTTGCCCTGGGAAATTGCCAAAGCATTCGACGGTTCAGCTCCGGTAAGCAAATTTATTTCCAGGGAAAACTTTGCAGATCTTTACGACATCAATTTCTCCCTTGAAAAAAACAACGAAACTGTTCAGAAAGGAAACTCAGGAATGATGATCTTTAACTTCGAAAAGATCATTGCTTACGTGTCTCGCTTTGTGACCCTTAAAATTGGTGATCTGATCTTCACCGGTACACCTGCAGGCGTTGGCCCCGTTAGTATTGATGATAATCTGAAGGCATATATTGAAGGTAAAAAAATGCTGGATCTCGATATTAAATAATAACAAAAACTTTTAAGTAAGCTTACCCGGGCAAAGTTCTGATTATGTGCAAAGTACAAAAGCAGCAGTTTACGGCATGAGCAAAATACCATTAAATTATTACAGGAACCCCGATACGCTTGAGCTGGCCAGAGATCTGCTGGGAAAATTTTTATTTACCCAAACTGATACCCATAATCTTTGCGGCGGCATAATTACTGAAACAGAGGCCTACCTGGGTGCCACAGACAAAGCTTCCCATGCATGGGGAAACAGAAAAACCCAAAGAACACAAACCATGTTTTTGCCGGGTGGTGTTGCTTACATATATCTTTGCTATGGCATTCATCATCTTTTCAATATAGTAACCCATAGGGAGAATATTCCCCACGCTATTCTTATAAGAGGTGTTTTTCCCGTATTGGGGAAAGAAGTGATGGAAAAAAGAACCGGTAAAAAAGTCCCAACACATCTGGATGGTCCCGGCAAACTTACCAAAGCCCTTGGAATTCAAACTGATTACGACGGAACATCACTAACAGGCAATACAATATGGCTGGAGGACAAAAACCTGAAGTTTGCAGACTCTGAAATCCAGGACGGCCCCCGGGTAGGTGTCGATTATGCAGGGGAAGATGCAAAACTGCCTTATCGTTTTCTCATAAAGGATACTTCTGTCCTGAAAAATATAAAATTTTAAGAACAAGTCTCTCTTCCCGGGTCCTTCTTTATTCGGTTAAAGTAATTACTTTTGCAATCATTTTCAGGGCAACGTTTTTATATTATTTTACCCCGATACAATTTGTTATTTTTTCCATCCATGTCAACAAAAACAAAAGTCATACTGCGTTCCGGGAAAGATGATGCCATTAAAAGGTTTCATCCCTGGGTTTTCAGTGGTGCCATAAAAAAGATTCACGGGCCGCAGGCCGACGGAAGTCTTGTGGAAGTGTTTTCCAACCGCGATGAATACCTGGGCACCGGTTTGTACCAGGATGCGTCCATTGCTGTAAGGATTATGGCATTTGCACCCCACAAACCCGATGAACTGAACGCGGATTTCTGGCAAAAGAAACTTGCTGCGGCATACCATTTGCGCCAGGCCACAGGCCTTACCGAAAATAAAAATACCAACGTTTACCGTCTGGTACATGGTGAAGGCGATCTCCTGCCCGGGCTTATCATTGATCACTACAATGGCAATCTTGTAGTTCAGGCACATGCCATTGGTATTCATAAATACCGTAATGAGATAGCTCAAAGTCTGAAGAATATCTATGGAGACAAACTGAAGAGCATTTACTATAAAAGTAAAGATACTCTGCCCGGCAACTTTTCACAATCAGAAGAAGCAGAAGGTTTTCTTTTTGGAAATACGGCCAGCGATATTGTATTGGAATATGGTCATAAGTTTGAAATCGATTTTATTCAGGGACAAAAAACCGGTTTCTTTATTGATCAGCGTGAAAACCGGCAGTTACTGGCCCAATATGCTCCTGGTAAAACCGTGCTTAACACTTTCTGCTATTCGGGTGGCTTTTCCGTTTATGCGCTGGCAGCCGGAGCCAGAACCGTTGAATCGCTTGACAGTTCCCGAAAAGCACTTGAACTGGCAGAAAAAAATGTGGAATTGAATTTTTCCGATACCGGAAATCACAGTGTTATTCTTGCCGATGCAGTACAGTATATCCGCGAAAATCAGAAAGTATACGACCTTATTGTACTCGATCCGCCGGCATTTGCCAAGCACAGCAATGTAAGACACAATGCAGTGCAGGGATACAAAAGATTAAACGCCGAAGCCATCAGGCAAATTTCTCCCGGGGGTATACTTTTCACTTTCAGTTGTTCCCAGGTTGTTAATATGAGTTTATTCAAATCAACTGTTATAGCTGCTGCCATACAGGCCGGACGGCAGGTGAGAATACTCCACCAGATGAACCAGCCTGCTGATCATCCCATAAATGCATTCCATCCCGAGGGTGAGTATCTGAAAGGTTTGGTGTTATATATAGAATAATTACCGGTTAAATCAATATACCGGAGGAATCAAAGTAAATCGGAATACATTGCAGGGCAACCTTTTTTCATATCGCGATATCTGGAAGATCTCCTATCCCATCATCATTGGACTGGTGGCTCAGAATGTAATGCTGGTAATTGATACTGCATTTCTTGGGCGGGTATCGGATATTACCCTGGGTGCAGCGGCTATAGGTGGCGTATTTTACTTAACCATGGTAATGCTGGCAACCGGTTTTGCGGTGGGTGCGCAGATTATGATAGGAAGACGCAATGGGGAAAAACAGCTCCATGCCATCGGTAATGTATTTGATCATGCTCTGGGTGTTTTGGTTATTATGGCTGTTATTCTTTGGTTTTTATTGCACTTCTTTGCTCCGCCACTTCTGGAACAGTTTATCAGCTCTCCAGCTATTCTCAGGGAAAGTTTGATTTTTATTGATGTTCGAAAATATGGATTGCTTTTCGGATTTATTGTTTTGGGGTTTAATGCCTTATACATTGGAAATACCCGAACAAAAGTATTGTCGTTGAGTACATTCGTTATGGCTATCTTCAATATAGTATTAGATTATGTTTTGATTTTTGGTCATTACGGGTTCCCGGAGATGGGAATTGCAGGTGCTGCTCTTGCTACCAACATTGCAGAATTCTTTACATTCATTTTTTACATAAGCTGGGTTTTGATACATGGTGATCATAAGAAATATAAGTTCTTCGTGCGGATTACACCTGATTTAAAATTGCTTAAATCTCTTCTAAACCTTTCTGTACCGGTAATGTTTCAGTACTTTTTCTCGTTTTCAGCATGGTTTGTATTTTTTCTCATCATTGAGCGCATAGGTGAAACCGCTCTTGCAGCATCCAATATTACCAGAAGTATTTACATGGTTTTGATGATACCCGTTTGGGGATTAAGTGCATCAGTAAATACGCTGGTAAGCAACACCATAGGCCGCGGACAGCATCATCTGGTAATCCCTCTGATATTAAGAGTGCTTATGATTGGAATTGTTATTACCGTTTTTATGGTACAGATTATCCTGTTTTTTCCCCAGCCCATTATCGGATTTTATACGGAAAGCCATGAAATCATCGAAGCTACTCTGCCATTGTTAAGAGTAATTTCAGTAGCTCTTATTGCATTTTCGGTGGGAATGATCATTTTTAACGGTTTGTCAGGAACAGGAAAAACCATGCTGGCGCTGAAAATAGAAATTCTGGCCATTTTATTCTATCTTCTCACAACCCTTATTCTTGCCTTAGGCTTTAAAGCTCCGGCGCATGTGGTCTGGATGGTTGAAATTATATACTTTTCTTCCATGGGCCTTTTTGCTTTCATTGCACTTAAAAAAGCAAACTGGCGTGAAATTACAATATGATAACAGCTTATTTTATTTATCAAAGACGCATAATAATAATTGTTGTTAACGGCCCATCCCGAATCTAAAAAAATATGTAGGTTTGTACTAATTTTTCAGCTCTTTCAGTCGTTCATGCAAATAACCTTCTGGGAGATTTTTCGTAGACAAAAAAAGTATACAAAACTGAAAGGTCTGATATCTGATTATTTATATTCCTGCAAAGGATTAAATTTCGACATTTACCAATGAATTTCTACAAAATAAGTCCCGTTTTTCTCACACTTTCATTCTTCCTTTTATTTTCTTTTGCCACACCGGTTGAATCAGAATTTCTGGAAAATTTCCAAGGTAGTTCCTTCGACCCTCCCATAGATTATTCAACTCCATGGGTAGACTCGGTTTTTTATTCTCTTACTCCCGAGCAAAGACTGGCACAGCTTTTCATTATTGAGGTGCAAAGCAATCAGAATCGCAGGTATTATGATCGCATCAGCAAATTACTTTCTGAATACAATATTGGTGGGGTTATCTTTTTCCGCGGCGGACCGGTAAGCCAGCTCAGACTAACCAATACATTGCAAAGGCAAATGCAAACTCCCATGTTTGTATCTATAGATGCCGAATGGGGATTGGCCATGCGACTCGACAGTACCATCAGTTTCCCGAGACAGATTACCCTGGGTGCCATAACCAATGAAAGGCTGATTTATGAACTGGGACTTGAAATGGGCTGGCAAAGCAGGCGAATGGGTATTCATATGAATTTTTCGCCTGTAGTGGATGTAAATTCCGATCCGCGCAATCCTGTTATAAATTCACGCTCTTTTGGTGAGTGCCGGTATAATGTTTCGCGAAAAGGAATAGCCATGATGTACGGTATGAATGATGCCGGCATTATTGCAAGTGCCAAACATTTTCCGGGTCATGGCGATACCGATCTTGATTCACACTATACGCTGCCTGTGCTGCATCACTCGCGCGAAGAAATGGACTCAGTGCATCTGTTTCCATTTCAAAAACTTATTGAGCAGGGTTTATTGTCGGTTATGGTTGCCCACCTGAACATACCGGAACTAGACAATACCCCGGGCATACCATCAAGTCTTTCAAGGCCAATGGTAACAGAAATATTGCAGGGTGAAATGGGATTCAAAGGATTGGTAGTTACAGATGCCTTGAATATGAAGGGAGTTTCAGATTATTATCCGTCGGGAGAGCTGGAAGTTCGGGCATTGCTTGCAGGTAATGACATTCTGCTTATGCCCAATGATGTGCCCAAAGCAATAAACAGTATAAAAAAAGCAGTTGAAAACGGCATCATTGAGCAGGATTACATTGACCAGAAAGTACGGAAAGTATTGTATTTTAAAGAACTGGCAGGTTTGGATAAATACCGTCCCTTGCCAATAAGGGATCTGCATTCCGACCTGAACTCAGAGCGCTTTCACAAAATCAATCGTCGTCTGGCAGAAGCAGCCATAACTATTATTCATAATGAAAACGATTTATTGCCTCTTAAAAGACTTGATACCCTTAACATTGCTGCTCTTTCCATCGGTTCATCCACCGAGAACCCTTTTCAGTCCATGCTGGCCAATTATGGTCCGATGAATATGTTCAGCATCTCAAAAAACCATACTTCTCAACAGGCAGAAAACATGATCAGGCAATTATCAGATTATAACCTGATTATTTTATCTGTGCAAAACAACAGCATGTTCCCGGGTCGGAATTACGGAATAAGCCAGGCGAATATTGATCTGATCAATAAATTATCTGCTGAGAATAATGTAGTTCTTAACATTTTTGCCAACCCATATAGCCTTCAGGCATTTGGTGACGGATTAAATAACGCTAAAGCTGTAGTAATTTCTTACCAGGATGGAAAAGATTTTGAGCACGCCTCGGCACAGGTAATTTTCGGAGCAATTCCTGCCAGGGGCCGCCTTCCTGTATCTGTTATGCCACATTTCCCTATATACACAGGAATAATGACCCAGGGAGGATTAAGAGCAAGATACTTAAATCCCGATGACGTGGGTATTAACCCTGAAATGTTGAAACGAGTTGATAGCATTGCTCTGCATGGTATTCATGAAAAAGCTTTTCCCGGATGCCAGATTGCCATTTTAAAAGATGGAGCTATGATCTATAATCATTCATTCGGTTATCATACCTACGAAAATAAAATACCTGTTAAGAATACTGATATTTATGACCTGGCATCTCTGACCAAAATTATTGCTACCACAGCAACCCTTATGAAACTTGCTGACGAAGAAAAGATCAATATTGATGACCCGCTGGATGTTTATTTACCAATGGTGAGAGGTACCAATAAAGAAAATCTGATCATACGCGAAATAATGGCACATCAGGCACGACTTCGATCATGGATACCTTTTTTTATTGCCACTTTAAATGAAGGCCGGCCTGATCCGGCCATTTTTCAATCGCGCAATTCGAAGGATTTCCCGGTTAAAGTGGCTGAGAACCTGTATATCCATAAAGACTACAGAGATACTATTTTTCGTAAGCTGCTTGATTCGGAACTGCTCAGCCGCAGAAGATATATTTATTCCGACCTGGGATTTATCCTTTTTGCCGAAATGATAGAAAGTGTTACAGGACTGAGCATCGATAACTATGTAAACCAGACCTTTTTTAAGCCGCTGGGTCTGAAAACCATGACCTACAATCCTCTGGAAAAATTTTCAACTGATCGAATTATTCCTACTGAAAACGATACATTGTTTCGTGGGCAAACTTTAAAAGGATATGTTCATGACCCTACAGCTGCCATGTTGGGTGGTGTAGCAGGGCATGCGGGGCTGTTTTCAAACGCAGCTGATGTGGCTGTTTTTATGCAAATGCTGCTCCAGAACGGAAGCTATGGAGGAATTGAGTTTATTAGTCCCGAAACGGTTCGCGAATTTACCACAACGCAATATGCGGGAAATCAGAACCGCAGAGCATTGGGTTTTGACAAACCAAGTATAAGAGCCCTTGACTCAAGCCCGGCAGCCAAAAGCGCATCCTTTCAAAGTTATGGTCATACCGGATTTACAGGTATCTATGCATGGGTAGATCCAAAGGAAAACCTTGTTTATGTTTTCTTATCCAATCGTGTGCACCCCGATGCTTCCAATAGAAAAATTTCGGAAATGAGTATCAGGTTAGAAATTCACCAGGCTATTTATGATGCCGTTTTTTCAGAACGACTTATATTTAATACTCGTCTGCCATAACAGACGTAATTAGCTGATTGAAATAAAATTACATCTATGTTCGAAAATATCAATTTAATAGAGTGGATCGGTTATGTGGGTTCTGTTATAATAGCAATTTCACTTACCATGAGCTCCATCATCAGGCTGAGATGGCTTAACCTCATGGGAGCATCAATCTTTTCAACCTACGGTTTCATTATTGGGTCAATGCCGGTAGCATTTCTGAATCTCTTTATCACACTCATAAATATCTTTTATCTTACCAGAATTTACTCAGCAAAAGACTATTTCAAAATTCTGCACATCAGAAAAGAAAACAGGTATCTGCAATATTTCCTTGACTTCTATTCAAAGGATATAAATAAATTCTTTCCCGGATTTTGCAACAATTTCAAAAACCATTTGTACGAAAATGAAAACCTTCTATGCATTCTCATCATCAGAAATGCCAATGTTGCCGGGCTTTTTATAGGAAGAAAGGTCAATGATGATGAAATGTTTATAGAAATTGATTTTGCCATACCCGAATACCGCGATTTTAAAACAGGTGACTATGTTTACAGGCAAAATCTGGAACATTTTCTGGAAATGGGAATTAAAAAACTTATTACCGAAGGAAAAAACAAGAAACACCATCACTATTTGAAGAAGATGGGATTTACTGAGCAACCAGGTACAGATGGAAAAGTTACAATGATAAAACTACTTCAGGATCAGAAATAATTAAAGAAGAAAAAACATGAAAAGAACTCTGAAATCATTATCAATATGGGTTTTAGCTTTAATTATAACCCTTGCAACAGTGATTTACCAGCGCATGACCGGACCTACCCACCCCGTTAGAGGCAACGTAAGCATCGAAAATGAAGACATAAGCTACCGGCTGATTCGTTCATTTCCACGTCCTACGGATGCACCCATACGGATATTGGTTGAAAACGAAGACATTACCGGAAGTTATATTTACAAGCGTACACCCAGTAATGATGAATGGACAAAAGAGGAAATGATCAGAGAAGGAGACTATCTGATTGCTTATATCCCGCAACAACCCCCTGCCGGAAAAGTAATGTATCAGATCACTTTTCAAGGAGATGAGGAAAGGGTTAAAATTACTGAGAATCCTATCACAATCCGATTCAGGGGAGATGTGCCTGCCTGGGCATTTATTCCGCATATCATTATTATTTTTATCGCTATGCTTTTGAGCACACGTGCTGGAATAGCTGCCATTTTAAAAGAGAAAACATTTTCTCTTACACTCTGGACCCTGATCACTCTTATCGTTGGAGGACTAATATTTGGCCCCATCATGCAAAAATATGCATTCGGTGCATGGTGGACAGGATGGCCTTTCGGAACTGATCTTACGGATAATAAAACAGCCATTGCATTTCTTTTCTGGGCTTATGCACTTGTAAAAGTTTATAAAAACAGACATCACAGAGGATGGGTGCTGGCTGCTGCTATTGTTACACTTATTGTATTTCTGATACCCCATTCTTTGCTGGGATCGGAAATTGACTGGACTCAGGAGACTTTGCCCTGAAGCCTGGAGATATAAAAGAAAAGGGGGTATTCAAATGAACTGAATACCCCCTTTTCTTTTATACTATTAAAAAATTATTTGCCATGACATTGCTTAAACTTTTTACCGCTTCCGCAAGGGCAGGGCTCATTTCGACCCACTTTCTTTTCAACCCTTACCGGTTCGGCCTTCCCGCGTGAATCTCTCCCCGGCAGGTCGCTCCGGCCGGCGCTGAGTTTACTCATATCGGTTCTGCCCGGAGCATCAGCCGCTCTTACCTGCGATGGATCTTTTACAGGTAGTTGTGCCTTGAGCAGGAAAGAAATAATATCCTTATTAACTTTCTGCAACATCCGCTTGAATAATTCAAAAGATTCAAACTTATAGATCAGCAAGGGGTCTTTCTGTTCGTAGGCAGCACCCTGAACCGATTGCTTAAGATCATCCATTTCACGAAGGTGTTCTTTCCATGCATTATCAATGATGGCAAGCGTTATACCCTTTTCAATGGAAAGGGTTACTTCACGTCCTTCTGTTTCAAAAGATTTTTTCAGATTGGCCAGCACATTCATGGTTTTCATTCCATCGGTAACCGGAATAGCAATATTTTCGTAACGTTCGCCTGCATTTTCATAAACGTCTCTTATGACAGGATAGGCCAGTTGGGCAACATTCTGGATTTTTTCCCTGTATCTCATTGAAGCCTGATCGAAAAGATTGTCTGCCAGTTTAGCGGGTTTTGTATCGAGAAAGCCTGTTTCATCGAAGGGTACTTCAATTCCAAGATTTCGATAAACTTCCATTTTGAACCCTTCATAGTCTGAAGTTTCCTGAGAATCAACAATCATTTGCTCACAAACATCAAAAAGCATGTTGGAAAGATCCAGGGAAAGCCTGTCACCAAACAACGCATTACGACGTTTTCTATAAATTACCTCGCGCTGGGCGTTCATCACATCGTCGTACTCCAGCAATCTCTTCCTGATACCGAAGTTATTCTCTTCAACCTTCTTCTGGGCTCTTTCAATGGAGTTGGTGATCATGGAATGCTGAATCACCTCCCCTTCCTGCAGACCCAAGCGGTCCATGATACGGCTGATTCGGTCCGAACCGAAAATACGCATCAGGTCATCTTCGAGCGAAACAAAAAACTGCGATGAACCCGGGTCGCCCTGACGTCCGGCACGACCTCTTAGCTGACGGTCAACACGGCGCGATTCATGCCTTTCGGTACCGATGATAGCCAATCCACCTGCTTCTTTTACGCCGGGTCCGAGTTTGATGTCGGTACCTCTACCTGCCATGTTGGTAGCAATGGTAACGGCGCCCGGCCTACCTGCTTCTGCAACCACCTGAGCTTCGCGCTGGTGCTGCTTCGCGTTGAGTATATTATGCTTGATCTTACGCAGATTAAGCATTTTGCTCAGCAATTCCGAAATCTCAACGGATGTAGTACCTACCAGAACCGGACGGCCGTTAGCCACAAGGGCTCCAATCTCATCAATAACCGAGTTGTACTTCTCTCTTTTGGTTTTATAAACCAGGTCTTCGCGGTCTTCTCTGACTATGGGTTTATTTGTGGGAATTACCACAACATCGAGTTTGTAAATGTTCCAGAGCTCTCCTGCTTCTGTTTCGGCGGTACCTGTCATACCTGCCAGTTTACCATACATTCTGAAATAGTTCTGCAGGGTAATTGTAGCATAGGTTTGGGTAGCTGCTTCAATCTTTACATTTTCCTTGGCTTCAATGGCCTGGTGCAAACCATCGGAGTAACGGCGGCCTTCCATAATACGGCCGGTTTGCTCATCAACGATCTTCACCTTGTTATCCATGATCACATACTCTGTATCCTTTTCAAACAAGCTGTAGGCTTTAAGAAGCTGGTTAATGGTATGCACCCTTTCCGATTTGGCAGAGAAATCGCTGAGCAATTTATTTTTCCTTTCCAGTTTCTCTTTTTCTGCAAGGGTGGATTTTTCAAGATCGGCCATTTCAGCTCCAATATCGGGGAGAATGAAAAACTCGGGGTCATCGGAATCACCGGTTATAAGGTCAATACCTTTATCCGTCAACTCGATTACATTATTTTTTTCTTCGATAACAAAATAAAGTTCGTCATCTATAATATGCATGTGCTTATTTTGCTCCTGCATGTAAAAATTTTCAGTTTTTTGCAGGATACTCTTCATACCAGGCTCTGACAAAAACTTGATGAGTGCCTTGTTTTTAGGCAAACCACGATGGCAGCGTAGAAGAAGCTCTCCACCTTTCTTTTCTTTTTCCTTATCGCCATCATCGGCAGAGAACAGTTTTTTGGCTTCGGCGAGCATGGAAGTGGCAAGTGCCCTTTGTGCTGAAACCAGTTTTTCTACTTTAGGTTTCATTTCATGAAACTCATGCTTCTCTCCCTGTGGTGTCGGGCCAGAGATGATAAGTGGTGTACGGGCATCGTCGATCAATACCGAGTCGACCTCATCCACAATGGCATAGTTGTGCTTGCGCTGAACCAGCTCTTCGGGGTTGCGGGCCATGTTGTCGCGCAGGTAATCGAACCCGAATTCGTTATTGGTACCATAAGTTACATCAGCCAGATAAGCTTTTCGCCTTTCTTCTGAGTTAGGCTGGTGTTTATCAATACAGTCTACTTTTAGCCCGTGAAACTCAAACAACATTCCCATCCATTCTGAGTCACGTTTGGCCAGGTAGTCGTTTACTGTAACCACATGAACTCCCTTTGCCGGAAGGGCATTAAGGTAAACAGGTAATGTAGCCACAAGAGTTTTACCTTCACCTGTTGCCATCTCGGCAATCTTTCCTTTATGCAGGTGGATACCACCGATAAGCTGCACATCATAATGCACCATATCCCAGGTAATTTCATTACCTCCGGCCATCCATTTATTTCTGTAGTAGGCCTTGTCACCTTTAATTTCTATACTTGGGCGTGTGGCTGCAAGCTCCCTGTCGAAATCTTTTGCAGTAACTTCAACAATTTCATTTTCCTTAAACCGCCGGGCAGTTTCTTTTACAACAGAAAATGCTTCGGGAAGAATCTGAAGCAAAATGTCTTCGGTCTTATCGTATTGAATCTTTTCCAGTTCATCGATACGGTTGAAAATCTTCTCTTTTTCATCCATATCAAGATCGTAGGCCTCTGCTTGTTTTTTCAGATCTTCAATCTGGGTAATTTCTTCTTTCAGATATGTTGAAATTTTCTCACGAAACTCAATGGTTTTCATGCGCAACTCATCGTTACTCAATTGTTTGATGCTTTCATAAACATCCTGAATCTGCTTCACCAGAGGCATAACCTCTTTTAGGTCGCGTGTAGCTTTATCTCCAAAAAGTTTCTTAAAAATGCTAAGCATAATATATAATGATTTTAATAATTTTCCGAATTTTCCTTCTCTTACACCAGAAGCGAAAGGCAAAGTTAGTCCAATTCTGCAAAAAAATAAATACTGCTTTTAGATATTTGTAAGGGGATTAAAAAAGCCGGCGTTTGCCGGCTCCATAAGATTTTGTGTTAATATTCATCTTCATGGAAAAAGAAATCATCCTTGGTGGGGTAATCGGGCCAGATGTCTTCAATACTGTCGTATACATCGCCCTCGTCTTCAATTTCCTGAAGATTTTCAATAACTTCCATGGGTGCCCCTGACCGCAGAGCATAATCTATAAGCTCCTCCTTGGTTGCGGGCCAGGGAGCATCTTCCAGTTTGGATGCCAGTTCGAGAGTCCAATACATATTATGTAGTGTTTATATTTTTTGCAAAAGTAATTTTTTTTATACAATAACCAAGAAAAAACATACGAGCCAAATAGTTGTTTTAAGCTGTTTTTTAAAGGGTTTTATAACAAAGTTCTTTTGATTGGCATAATACTTTTATAATGCGCTGATATTTAAAGATGTATGCCTGTATTATATTTAATTCAAAATCTTATGATTACATGGCAGTAACATTCAATTTCATGTATTGTTTGAAAAATTTGAGAAAGATTTGAAAAGAAATACAGGTCATGCAACAATAAGTGAGTTTTTATAAAACTCCAAAAAAGATTGGTTATTGGGAATGTTAAGCTTTTTGCGAAGTCTGTAGCGTTTCTTGTGAACACTCTCAGTTGAAATATTAAGATACTCCCCTATTTCCTTAGAACTCATGTCAAGAATCAAAAATGACAGCAACTTTTTGTCATCTTTGGTTATCGAATCAAAATTCTTTTCAATATAAAAGAAAAAATCCTGATTGGCCTGTTCTGATAACAAGCTGATCTCCTTGAGGTTCTTTTGTTCATGAATAATTTGGGTAAGAGGAAGCTTCAAGAAGTTTACTTTTTCAATAAATTTTTCACTTTCCGCACTTCCTGAGAGAGACTTTATGCCTTTGCTAATGGTTTGGAGAAAATTCTCGAGTTTTTGCATCTGATTTGCAAACAAAACAAGACTTTCTGATCTTATTTTCACCTTTTCCTCAAGAAGTTCTTTTTGCAACTGTTGATTTTTCATACGGGTTTCCATCAACGTACGTTGCATCTCATTGATCTTTCTGGTTTTTTCCACACTTTTCTCCATGGCATGGATTTTCCTTCTTTTATTCATAACTGCCAGGTATCCGGTAAGTGAGACAAAAACAGCCAGAAAAGATGTCAGAAAAATGATCAGTCGGTTTACCTTTTTTTGCTGGTCATACTCTGATATGATCCTGTTCTGTTCAAGAAGAGTATATTCCAGATTTAAAGCATGTATTTTATCTTTGCTGATAAGTTCGTTATAATTAACAAGGCTGGATGTGTATTTACGCTTATATTCAAGTGCTTTTTCAAACAAACCCTGGCGTTCATAAACTAAAACAAAATAATTGTAAACATAAACCAGGTAATCATTATAACTGTAGCTTAGGGAAATGTTTTCTGCCAACTCCAGCAGATCAAGCGCTTCTCTATACCTGGCTTTTTCTATTTTTATGGAAGCCAGTTGCAGATTTGCATAAATCTGGCCTTTCAGCAACCCTGCCTTACCGAAATATTCATGGGCATTTTTAAAATATACTTCAGCCTGACCAAAATTTCTTTCATATTTACTCCACTGACCAAACCTGATATTCAACGATGCATAAACTTCGTTATGCCCTATGGAATCATTAAGTTCCTTTGCAATATTATAATGATAAAAGGCTGTTTCTTTGTAAAACTCTACTTCGTGTGATTTAGTATCCTTGATTGCTTCTGATTCCAGCAACTCAGGCTGAGAACTTGTATCACCAAGAACAAATGATGAGTATGCATTTCCCGTGTTCAAATGGGCTTTTGACAAATTAACAATATCTCCCACTTGTTCGAAAAAAACCATTGCCTCTTTGAGCATGTCAATTTTTTCTGAGCTATCTTCTACAAGGTGAGATCTGTTCATAATAGCCAGTCCCGTTAACCTGGCAAGCCGGTTGTTCCTGCTAATGATTTCACACTGAAAATAATTGTCAAAGGCTTTTACCCTGTTTCCCTGGAAAAACCAGAAATTTCCCTTAGTAAGATAGGTATCGGCAAGTGCTTCATGATCCGAAATCTGGTTGGCAATCTGCAGATTTTTGGTGATAACCAAAAGCACATATTCAGGATCAAGAGAAGTATTTCTGTTCAGGATACGGTTAACCCCTATAACATCATTATCTGTCTGCAGTTTCCCGATCTGATTTTTTAATTGCTGATTATTGTCCAGTTCCTGACCAGAGATTGCACCGGACAAAAACATGAAATATGAAAGAAAAAGTATGATTTTAAAAAAACTGAATCTCATGAAAAAGCTATTATACTTCCTTTAAATATGCATCATGAAAGGTTAACAAAGCCGAAAATGATGCAAAACAATCATTCATGTTCTACCACACGGTAAATTTACTAAAAAATGAACCAAGGGATAAATCAATGAAATCAAATCATACTATCACATTAAAATTTAATACATTAACCCCAGATTCTATAAAGACTGCCCCGGTATTCCCGGGGCAGTCTTCAATAGTTAAACTTACTCAAACAGAACCTTTAATTAGTTATTTGCAACTTTCGGGTTTCATTAATATCATTTCCGGTTATCCTGATAAGATACATTCCGGAGGCAAATCCTGAAAGATCAATTACAACGGAATTTGTAATATTTTCGATTCTTTTTACAATGGTTCCTCTAACATCCATCAAAACAATTTCTGTAACCATTTCAGATGTTCTGATATTCAAATGGGTTGATGCAGGATTGGGAAATACCTGGAGTGAATTACCTGCAAAGTCGTTTACGGATGTATTATCCACTGTCATAACAACCGTATGCACAATATCTTCATCATCAATTTCTACTTGCCCGCTTTCCGGAAAATAGCCCTGATGAGATACAGCGTATTCATAAACACCGGGCTCCAGGTCAATAAATGTATAGGCACCCTCTTCATAGGCAGTTCCATGGAAAGTGATTACAGCATTTTCCAGTACATTTCCTTCCTGATCTTCAACGATGAAAGTAACCTGATATAACTGGATTTCCTCATCATTAAACAGATCCCATTCCATAATAAAGCCCTGGTTATGATCAGACCAAACAGTTAAAGTTCTTGTCAATGCAACACTGTCAAGGGTTGCTCCCGCAGCATAAACTATATCTCCTGGCAATAAAATACCATCGCGATATTCAACCATTCCCATTTCATTATTGGCGTGTAATGCAAAAGCTTTTAAGAAGTTGGCATTTTTATCAATTACCACCTCAAACATGCCCAGGCTGTTTGAATCATCGGGCTCAATAACCGGCTCGCCATCAAACATAAGGTATGTTTCGGCATGGAATCCACCACCAATAAATATGCGGTCATCCTCAGCAATTTTGATATTAAATGCGCGGCTAATGGATTCTGTTCCCATATCCTTTGCCCAGATTACATCGAGATCGGTATTGAACTTCGCAACAAATCCATCCTCGATACCATAACCTTCAAGAGTAATATCACCAATAGTTAAACCTGTTTCATGTGAGAACCAACCGCCCAGCACAATTTCGCCCGCATTATCAACCTTCATTCGGCTAAGCCCTTGTCCTCCTTCACTGCCAAAGGCTTTTACATCAATTACATCCCCATTTGATACATCAATCTTGGCTAGCGCAAGCCAATAATACTGACCGCTATAAGGCAAAGTGATTTCGTCCATCACAAGTGGCTTACTGTATTCAAACCCGAAGTAAATATGATCATCCACATAAGCCATCGTTCTTGGGGTTACAAAACCACCACCGCTGGCAGTTGTTGAATACGGAAAAGATTTTCCCCATACTGCATCACCGTCATTGTCGAGTTTCAGTGCAAATAAACGCAATGAATAAAAGCTTTCTTCATAATCAAATTCTATGTCCTGGAATTCAAATTCAATGCTGTGGTAACCACCGATATAGATGTTATCGTTATCATCAACAGTCATCCTTGTAGCATTAACATCAGTATACTGTTCTGTGGGCTCAATGATCCTTACCCAAATCAGACTGCCATCTAAACCGTCAAACTTGGCAACCAATGCACGGGAGGTCCAGGCAAAAGGAGGAGTATATACAACCTCACCATTAATTTTTAAAGGCATACTAGTAGTTATGGATCCAGCAACCACTATATTGTTTTCTGAATCGATATCAAAATCGTAAACAACATCAAATCCATCACCCACAATGGTAGAATGCCAGATGTGATTTCCCTGGGTGTCCATCTTAATAATCAATGTTTGACCACCAATTTCCATTGGTAAATCAAGATCTTCGTATTCAATCTCCAAACCAATATAATGACCAATAGCAATAATATCCTGTCCATCAAATGCAATATTATTAAAAGCTGATGTTCCATTTCCATCGAAATGCCTTGCCCATTCACCGTGATGATGCTGTGCGTTAACATTTAAAAAGCCCAGTAAAAGGAAAGAAAAGATTAAAGTAAGATTCTTTTTCATAATTTTTGGTTTTGTAATTAAAAATTAGTTTCGGCTGTAAAATTAATGTTATGGAATACCGAAAACTAATTTTTTACATGGACAACAGATGGACAATTACCGGACATAGTACATATCAATCTGAAATTGTAAATGTTGCAAAGCACAGGAGATAATCCAGTAAAATTGATTTGTAAATTTTTTTTCTGGAATATTTTTTAATAAAGGGTTAGTTTTGATGAAAAATTACTGCAAACACAATTGAAATAAACAATTATGCATAACCCCATAAAAAAACTCGCCGCCGTTCACGACCTATCCGGTATTGGAAGGGTTTCACTTACATCCGTAATTCCCATTTTATCATCTATGGGCATACAGGTATGCCCCTTACCCACAGCTGTTTTGTCGTCACACACTCAATATCCGGATTTTTACAAAGTGGATCTGACTGAACACATGCATCCTTTTATAAATCATTGGAAGAATCTCGGACTTAAGTTTGATGCCATTTATAGCGGCTATCTTGCATCTGCAGCACAGGTTGAAATAGTGGAGCATCTCATAGATACCTTTTACAAGGAAGGCATGATGGTAGTTGTTGATCCGGTTATGGGTGATAATGGCAGCAGATACGCATCGCTGGGCATGGACCTGGTAAGTGAGATGCAACGATTGATTCAAAAGGCAGATGTTATTACCCCGAATCTTACCGAGGCTGCATTATTACTGGGAGAAAAGTACATTGAAACCATTGATCAGGAAACCGTAAAAGAATGGTTACTAAGGTTGTCAGAGAAGGGACCTTCAACTGTTGTTATTACCAGTGTGCCTGAGCTTCCCAAAAACAAAACAACCTCAGTGATGGCTTATGAAAGCAAGACAAAGCGCTTCTGGAAGGTTTCCTGCCACTACCTTCCTGCCAATTACCCCGGCACCGGGGATTCATTTACCAGTGCGCTTACGGGCTCATTATTACAGGGAGACAGCCTGCCCATCGCCCTGGATCGGGCAGTGCAGTTCATATCATACGGTGTAAGGGCAACTTTTGGACACAATTACGATACGCGAGAAGGAATTATGCTGGAGAGAATATTGAAGAACCTTGATAATCAGTTCAGTATGGGAACCTATGAGCTATTGGATTAAAAAAAATAAAATTTTAAATGCACATTTAAAAAATTTTATTTTACTTTTGCGCTGCTGATTCAGCAAGGACTTCTTTGAAAAGATGTTTATAACGAAGAGCGGAGAGAACAGGCTCGCTGATGCTCTGGCAACCCACCCTCCCGGGGGAAGGTGCCAAAACCTGCCTTAATCAAAGGAATTATAAACAAAAAATTATGATCATGTTTACTGAATTCTTCTTTTTTAAATTTATTCACCTTTCGGGTAGTATCTGTTTTTCGTTATACCAACCCGTAAAAGCTTCCATCAATAACTTCATTCATAGCGTGCATATGTCTATGCGCATGCCTGGCTGCTGATCACTGAATTCTGATCAGTCCCGGGCAATATCTTTCTGACTTCCAATGGAAGCCATTGCCCTATTGTGGCCAGGCAAAAAGTATAAAATTCGAATTTCGAATTTCGAAACTAATTTAATTCACTTTCTCATTCTAAACTTCTAAACTCTTAAACTTCTAAACCTATGAATAAAAATCTCAACTTCGAAACCCTACAACTCCACGCAGGCCAGGAACCCGATCCGACAACCGGTTCACGGGCTGTACCCATATACCAAACAACATCCTACGTTTTCAATAATTCTGAACATGCAGCTAATCTTTTTGGACTGAAGGAGTTTGGAAACATTTATACACGGATTATGAACCCCACTACTGATGTTTTTGAAAAACGTATAGCTGCTCTGGAAGGTGGTGTTGCTGCCCTGGCAGTTTCATCAGGACAGGCAGCGCAGTTTATTGCTCTGAGTAATATCCTTGAAGCGGGTGATAATTTTGTTTCCACATCATTTCTCTATGGTGGCACCTACAACCAGTTTAAGGTATCATTTAAAAGGCTGGGGATAGAAGTACGTTTTGCCCCAGGCGACAAGCCTGAAGAATTCGAAAACCGCATTGATGAAAGAACCAAAGCCATTTATATTGAATCCATTGGAAACCCGGGCTTTAACATACCTGATTTTGAAGCATTTGCTGCCCTTGCCCGGAAATATGATATTCCGCTTATTGTTGATAATACTTTTGGTTGCGGTGGATATTTATGCCGTCCACTGGAGCACGGTGCCAATATCGTGGTGGAATCTGCCACCAAATGGATTGGTGGCCATGGCACCAGTATTGGTGGCGTAATTGTGGATGGAGGTAATTATAACTGGGGTAACGGAAAGTTTCCGCAATTCAGCGAACCTTCAGAAGGTTATCATGGCCTTGTTTTTTCAGATGTTTTCGGTATAGATGGCCCTTTCGGCAACATAGCTTTTATTATAAGGGCACGTGTGGAGGGGCTCCGTGATTTTGGCCCGGCAATTAGTCCTTTTAACTCATTCCTGCTGATTCAGGGGGTTGAAACTTTGAGCCTGCGTGCCCAGCGTCATGCAGATAACGCACTGGCCCTGGCAAAGTGGCTTGAGAAACATCCCAAAGTGGAAAAAGTAAATTACCCGGGCCTGGAATCCAGTCCTTATCACTCTCTTGCAAAGAAATACCTGAAAAACGGTTTTGGAGGTGTGCTTTCATTTACCCTAAAGGGCGATAAGGAACAAACCAAAACCTTGGTTGAAAGCCTTGAACTGGTAAGTCACCTCGCCAATGTGGGAGATGCTAAAACGCTTATCATTCAGCCATCAGCAACCACTCACCAACAGCTTACAGAGCAGGAACAGCTCGCCAGCGGAGTACTGCCCAATCTGTTAAGGGTTTCGGTCGGAATTGAACATATCGATGATATTGTGGCTGATTTTGAAAATGCTTTGAATAAATTATAAACTAACTAAGGAACGCAGATGACGCTGATCGGTTATAATACAATAAGATTTATAAATCGTCTTAAATAAATACTGATCAGCGTAATCCGCGTTCCATCAAAAACCTCTGAAAATGACACACCACAATAACAAACAGATCATTGGGCTCTTCGGCTTTGGCGTGGTAGGCGAAGGACTTTTTCATGTGCTTCAGCACAGTCATACCACGAATGCTGAGGTAAGAAAGATATGTATTCTGGATCCGAAAAAGGAAAGAAGCATACCCAAAACGCATTTTACAGTTAATGCAGATGATATTCTTAACGACCCCGAAATAAACCTGGTGGTGGAACTTATCAATGATTCGGAAGAAGCCTTTCACATCGTAAGCCGGGCTCTGCAAAAAGGCAAAAGTGTTGTATCGGGCAACAAGAAAATGCTTGCAAAACATCTTCCCGAACTTATTGAGCTTCAAAAAGAAACGGGGTCAGCATTATTATACGATGCATCAGCCTGTGGCTCAATACCAGTCATAAGAAATCTGGAAGAGTATTACGACAATGACCTTTTGCTTTCCATAACCGGAATCCTCAATGGCTCATCCAATTTTGTGCTTTCAAAAGTTTTTAATGAGAACAAAAACTATCCGGAATCGGTAAAAGAAGCCCAGGAGTTAGGTTTTGCGGAGACCGATCCCTCACTGGATATGGGCGGCTGGGACTCGCTTTACAAGCTGGTAATCCTTGCCTTGCATGGTTTTGGAACCATCGTTAATCCTGACGAAGTTTTTGTAAGTGGAATATCCAACCTGCAGGCAGGCGATATTCGTTTTGCAAAGGAAAAAGGTTATCGTTTAAAATTGGTGGCACAGGCCACCAAAATCAATGGAAAAAGCTTTAACCTGATGGTAATGCCTAAAATGGTCACTGAAGATGAATACATTTTCAATGTAGAAAATGAATACAACGGAGTGATCATCGAAGGATCCTTCTACGAGAAACAGTTCATGTTCGGAAAAGGTGCCGGTGGGCATCCTACCGGAAGTTCAGTACTCTCGGATATTACTGCCCGCATGCACGGATACAGGTATGAATATAAAAAGCGCAAATACTTTTCTATCCCTAAACATACTAACGATGTGGTGGTGAAAGTTTATTTACGCTTTAAGAACCTGCTGGACTTCAGCCATTTTGAGTTTGATACCATCGATGAAAAACTTTCTTCACACAATTATAACTACGTAATTGGCACCATCAAACTCTCCAATCTCATACATATCAGGAAACTGATTCAAACATTGGATGTGTTTCTGGCGTTTTTTGATATTCCGGGAAAGAAGTCAGAAGCTTGAAGTCCGAAGTCCGAAGCAAATTAATTTAAAAACTATTTACTTATGCACCTGTCACTCAGTTACCTATTTTCTTACTTTCTTACTTTCTTATTTCCCCATTAACCTAATAACTTAATAACCCATTACCCCCCATGACCATACCCGAACACATAGCCCAAAGCAATGGCAATAACAGGATCAGTTACGAATTGCTCCCTCCCATAAAAGGCAGCAGTATCAATACCATTTTTGATACGCTGGAAAAGTTAGTACCTTTTAGTCCTCCATTTATCAATATAACCTATCATCGGGAGGAAGTTTCTTACATCAGACAGGCCGATGGAAGCCTCAAGCCTGCTGTGGTTCGTAAAAGACCCGGCACAGTTGCCATTGCAGCTGCCATACAGGCAAAATACAAGGTGGATGTGGTTCCGCATATCATTTGTGGAGGTTTCTCAAGACAAGAAACCGAAGATGCATTGATTGACCTTGACTTTCTGGGTATCAGAAATCTACTGGTAGTCCGGGGCGATGGAGATAAGATCACCGGAAGGTTTAAACCCAACCCCCTTGGCCATCGCTACGCATCTGGTTTAATTGAACAGATCATCGCCATGAACAATGGAATTTATCATGAACAATATGTTCAGAATCCAACACACACCAGTTTCTCAGTAGGTGTGGCGGGTTATCCTGAAAAGCACCCCGAAGCTCCCAATCGTGATGAAGATTTATTTTACCTGAAACAGAAGGTTGATAAAGGTGCCGAATATATTGTTACCCAAATGTTTTTCGACAATGAAGTTTTCTTTAACTTCGTAAAGAGATGCAGGGAAGCAGGAATTCATGTGCCTATTATTCCGGGACTGAAACCGATCAGTATAAAAGAACACATTAATGTTTTGCCGCGTACTTTCAGCCTAACTGTCCCTCCTGACCTTGCCAAAGAAGTTCAGAAATGTACAGATAACAAGCAAGTAAGAGAACTGGGAGTTGAATGGACCAGTAATCAGATCAAAGAGCTTTTCGCCAATGGTTATCCATTTGTGCATATATACACCATGGGAAAGGTTGATCACATTACCCGGATTTCGGAAAATGTGTTGTAAACAAAAAAAATAATTGTAATGACCACATACCAGCATATCAAAACCATCCTGGAACAAAGAATTCTGGTGCTTGATGGTGCCATGGGAACCATGATACAACGCCATAAACTGGAAGAAGAAGATTTCAGGGGTGAGCGATTTGCCAATATCAGTCAGAAAGTAAAAGGAAACAATGATCTTTTGAGTTTAACCCAACCTAAAATCATTAGTCAGATCCATGAAGCATACCTGGAAGCCGGTGCAGATATCATTGAAACCAATACTTTCAACTCCACTTCCATTTCCATGGCCGATTACAAAATGGAAGATCTGGTATATGAGATCAATGTGGCGGCTGCCCGGATTGCAAGAAAAGCATGCGACAAATACAATCTTTTAACGCCCGATAAACCTCGTTTTGTCGCAGGATCACTTGGCCCAACCAATAAAACAGCAAGCCTTTCTCCCGATGTAAGCAGTCCGGCCTACCGTGCCGTTACTTTCGATAAGCTTAGAGACAGTTATTACGAACAGGTAAAGGGTTTGATGGATGGCGGCGCCGATATCTTGCTGGTAGAAACTGTTTTCGACACATTAAATGCCAAGGCTGCCCTCATGGCGATCAGTCAATTCCAGGATGAGCAAAACATTAAAATCCCTGTAATGGTATCGGGCACCATAACCGATGCAAGCGGCCGGACGCTATCCGGCCAGACTACCGAAGCTTTTCTCACTTCTATTTCACATCTTGACCTTATAAGTGTGGGACTGAATTGTGCATTGGGTGCAGAACAACTCAAACCTTTCCTGGAAATACTCAGCAATATGGCGCCTTTTGCCGTAAGCGCCCATCCCAATGCAGGTTTACCTAACCAGTTTGGTCAGTATGATCAGTCAGCCACCATTATGGCCGATATCATTGAAGGGTTTCTTGAAGATGGCCTGGTAAACATCATTGGCGGATGTTGTGGCACTACCCCTGAACATGTTGAACGTATTGCCCATCTGGCTGAGAAGTATGCTCCGCGACAGATTCCTGAACCATCAAACAACACTTTCCTAAGCGGCCTTGAACATCTCGAAATAAGGCCTGACTCCAATTTTATCAATATCGGTGAGCGAACCAATGTAGCAGGATCAACAAAATTTGCCCGGTTAATTAAAGAAGAAAAATACGAAGAAGCACTCAGCATTGCACTGGACCAGGTTGAAAACGGAGCCCAAATCATTGACATCTGCATGGATGATGCCATGATAGATGCACAAAAAGCCATGACTTCATTCCTGAATTATATTGCCGCAGAACCTGATATTTCCAAGGTTCCGCTGATGATTGATTCATCGAAATGGGAAGTTATTGAAGCCGGGCTGAAATGCGTGCAGGGAAAATCAATTGTCAACTCTATCAGTCTTAAAGAAGGCGAAGAGGAATTTTTGCGTCAGGCAAGGCTTGTAAAACAATACGGAGCAGCTGTTGTAGTCATGCTTTTTGATGAAAAGGGCCAGGCCGATTCTTTTGAACGCAAGATTGTAATTGCCGAACGTGCCTACAAACTTCTGACCGAGAAAATCAATTTCCCGGCTCGTGACATCATCTTCGACCCCAATGTGCTGGCCATTGCCACCGGCATCAGTGAGCACAACAATTATGCTCTTGATTATATCCGCGCCTGCAGATGGATAAACGAAAACCTACCCCATGTGCACATAAGCGGCGGGGTAAGCAACCTGTCATTCTCATTCCGCGGCAATAATATCATCAGGGAAGCCCTGCATTCGGCTTTTCTGTATCATGCCATACAGGCAGGCATGGACATGGGAATTGTAAACCCTGCCCTGCTGCAGGTATATGACGAAATACCCAGAGACCTGCTTCGTCTGGTTGAAGATGCCATTCTTAACAGGAGGAAAGATGCCACAGAGCGCCTGTTGCTATATGCCGAAAGGGTAAAAGACCAGCAGGAGGACCGTAAAGAAAACCTGGATAAGAATGCCTGGAGAATGCTTGAAATCCGCGAAAGGCTTTCTCATGCTTTGGTAAAAGGTAAAGATGAGTTTATTGAGGCCGATGTAGAAGAAATGCGGCAGCAAATGGCCAAAGCACTGGAAGTAATTGAGGGTCCGCTTATGGATGGCATGAATAAAGTGGGTGACTTATTCGGTTCGGGCAAAATGTTTTTGCCGCAGGTGGTAAAAAGCGCCAGGGTTATGAAAAAAGCTGTAGCTTATCTTACACCATTCATTGAAGAAGAAAAAGCACTTCACGGCGATGTTTCAAGTGCCGGAAAAGTATTGCTGGCAACCGTTAAAGGTGATGTACACGATATCGGAAAAAATATTGTAGGCGTTGTGCTTGCCTGTAATGGATTTGAAATCATTGACCTGGGTGTAATGGTACCTTGTGATAAAATACTTCAGGTGGCCAGAGATGAAAAGGTTGATATCATAGGATTGAGCGGTCTCATAACCCCTTCTCTTGATGAAATGGTGCATGTAGCTTCAGAAATGAAGAAACAGGAATTCGAGCTTCCCCTGCTCATCGGAGGTGCCACCACCAGTGTTTTGCACACGGCGGTAAAAATTGCTCCTGCCTATGACCATGGCGTAATACATGTTAAAGACGCCTCCCGCGCAGCCAAAGTTTGCAGTGCATTGATCTCACAGGAGAAATCATCATTTCTTAACCAGACGGAAGAAAATTACAAAAACCTTGTTTTTGAGCACGAGCAACGTAATGCGCAAAAGCAATACCTGAAGATGGAACAGGCCCGCAAAAAGAAATTTCCTTATGTACCCGAACAGGCCAACATTACAAAACCTGCCCGGCCCGGTGTTCATATTTTCGATAATTATTCACTCAATGAAATTGCTGAATATATCGACTGGACTTTTTTCTTTTACGGATGGGAAATCAAAGGAAAATACCCTGAAATACTGGAAGATCCATTGAAAGGGGAAGAAGCACGTAAATTGTTTGACGACGCCAGAAACTTATTGAAGAAGCTTATTGAAGAGCAATCCATTCGGGCAAAAGGAGTAGCAGGAATATTTCCCGCCAACAGTGAAGACGAAGACATAATTATTTTCAAAGATAAAAATCGTAAAGAAGAAGAAATGCGGTTCAATTTCCTGCGCATACAGGAAATCAAGGAAGAACCCGGCAAGTTCAACCTTTCACTGGCGGATTATATTGCAGCGAAAGAATCAGGTATTGAAGACCATCTGGGAGCATTTGCCGTAAGTATTCACGGGGCAGATGAACTGGCTGATGAATTTAAAAAGAACCGAGACGATTACAACAGCATTATGGTTAAAATGCTGGCCGACAGGTTGGCAGAAGCCTTTGCCGAATTGCTTCACGAAAAGGTCCGCAAGGAGCTGTGGGCTTATGATACAAGGGAAAATCTGAATCTCTCCGAACTGTTAAAAGAACGTTACGAAGGAATCCGTCCGGCATGTGGCTATCCTGCATGCCCCGAGCATAGCGAAAAACTCAAAATATTTGAACTGCTTGACGCAGAAAAAAATGCCGGTACCCGTTTAACAGAAGGTTTCAGCATGGTGCCGGGAGCATCCGTTTCAGGCTGGTATTTTGCCCACCCTCGCTCCCGTTATTTCAACCTGGGAAAAATTACCCGTGAGCAGGTGGAATTGTATGCCCTGAAAAAAAACATCATAACAGAAGAAGCAGAAAAACTGCTCAGACCCAATCTGGCTTATTAACACATAAAAATTATCAGGTGCCGCAAAAAGTCTGATACCCGGCATCACCACCAGGCGGTGGGAGCTGATAAGAAGATACTTCGCGGGGACGAGTATATGGATCTGAAAGAATCTTATGAAGTTTATGGAAAGGATTAAAATCACTTTTATTGGAAGCTGCCTCCAGGGCTTCTTCCACGAGGTGGTTCCTGGGGATGAAAGCCGGATTATTTTTTTGCATGATTTTCTTTGCATCTTCCATTGTAAACCCATTTTGTGTAACCCGGTTTTCCCACTTATTTAACCAACCTGAAAAAGCTTCTTTCTCAAAAATATTTGATCCGTCAAAAAGACATGGAATACCTTTATTTTCCAACCCAAGAAAAGTATTGGTATAGTCAGCTTTGTTCTCCTGCATAAGATTTAACAACTCTTCCACCAACTCAGCATCACCTGATACCGGGTCGTCAATGCCAAGTTTCCGGCACATCATGGATACAAATTTACTGCTGAACTGTTTTTCAAATTCTTCCAGCCTTTCCTTTGCCATTTCAGTGGCGGTTTCCTCATTTTCGTCAAACTGTGAAAGTAATGTAGAAGCAAAGCAAGCCAGATTCCATTGTGCTATGGATGGCTGATTGCCAAAAGCATACCGGCCATAATGATCAATGGAGCTGAACACCTTTTGGGAATGATAATCATTCATAAAAGCACATGGCCCATAATCAAAGGTTTCACCGGGGATGCTCATATTATCAGTATTCATTACCCCATGTATAAATCCTACCCGCATCCAGTTGACTACCAGATCAATCTGTAATTGCATCACTTTCTCAAAAAGTGCCAAAGCAGGATTTTCGGATTCTGCCAGATCAGGAAAATGCCGGTTTATGACATAACGGGTAAACTCTTCAATCAGCTGGGGTTGCAGATACCTTATGTATTCGAAAGTACCCACCCGAATGTGGCTTGTCATAACGCGGGTAAGCACTGCGCCCTGATGGGTGGTTTCGCGGATTACCTCCTCTCCTGTGGCAACAACAGCCAGGCTGCGGCTGGTGGGTATACCCAGATGATGCATGGCCTCACTTATGAGATATTCTCTCAACATGGAGTAAAGAGTGGCTTTACCATCTCCCCTTCTTGAGTAGGGAGTTTGCCCTGAACCCTTAAATTGTATATCGAACTTTTTGTTTTCAGGTGTAATATGTTCACCCATCAAAATGGCCCGGCCGTCGCCCAGCATGGTAAAATGGCCAAACTGATGTCCGGCATATGCCTGGGCCAGCGGTTGAGAACCTTCCGGCAAACGATTGCCGGAGAATATTTCAGCCAGGTCTTTTTTGTAACCATCTGGAAATTCTAATCCCAATTCCTTCGCCAGTGTCTCATTCCATAAAGCAACAGAAGGTTTTTTTACACTTACAGGATTTAAAGATGAAAAAAGCCTTTTGTCAAGCTTTATGTAAGTATTCTGAAAATTAAATCCGTAATTACTCGTTTGATTTGTCCTTTTCATGGAAAAGAAACAGAATTGGTTTGAAGTGGTTCAAAACGGAAACAATCATTTATTTCTCATTCTGTGAATTAAATTTCACGGTATAGATAAAAACTTATTCCCGGATTATACCAGGCGTAAATATAACATATTAGTTATCAGATATATGAAAAGTTTTTTTTAATCAGAAGACAATTGGAACAATTATGTTGGTAATAATGTATGTAAACACAAAAAATGATCAATTATGAAAACGACAGTTTTAATGAGTGAAAAAAAAATCCAGAGTATTTTCAAAATTACTTCTGTATTGGTGGTAATGTTTGTAATGGCATCCTGTAACCAGCAGCAACTGGAAACGCAACAGGAGGAGATAGCAAATCTGACAGAAGAAAATGAAATGCTCCGTCAAACCGCAGCAGAAAAAGAAGTTCACCTTAGTGAGTTTTTCGAAACCATGTCGAATATCAGGGAAAATCTTAATGAAATCAAAGTAAGACAAAACCTGATCTCAGAGGAAACCCGTGACAAAGATCTTATTGGCCCTGATGCACGTCAGCAAATTGAAGACGATCTGAAGATCATCAGCGATCTTATGGAAGACAACCGCAAAAGGCTTGCGTCCCTTAATCGTCAGATTCGCGAATCAAATGTAAAAATTCAGGAATTTGAGAATCTGGTGGCAAGTCTCACCTCTGAAATTGAAGAAAGAAATGTTGAGATCAGTCAATTGCGCGACAGCATGAATGAACTTAATATTTACAATGCAGAACTTACAGCAACAATCGACAGGTTGGAGGAAGAAAATACTGAGAGACTTCAGTTAATAGAAGAACAAACAGAACAGCTAAATACGGCTTATTATGTATTTGGTACCCGCAAAGAACTGCAGGACCAAGAAATTATCGACAGACAAGGTGGAATACTGGGTATTGGTCGCACAAGTGTGGTTAGTTCTGATGTAAATACTGAATATTTTACAAGGGTAAATATCTCGCAGGTTGATAAGGTAATGGTACCAGCATCAAGTCTTAAACTGGTAAGTACCCACCCCAGGGACTCCTATTTTGTAGAAACCACAGAAGATGAAGGTACACAGATTGTCATAGAAAATCCGGAAAAATTCTGGAGCAATACACGATATCTTGTTGTAAGTATCGATTAGATTGGTGACCCCCTTGATGTAGTTTATTTACATCAATAAAAAGCTGTCCGGCATTGTCCGGACAGCTTTTTTATTTTTAAAAAATCAGTAATGCACTCTCTTTACAATCTTTTACCACGAATTAATCTTAACAATACTGAAATTACAGCCAATACCAGCAAGATGTGAATTAATGAGCCAAGATTGAGGGCCAGAAAACCGATAGCCCATAATAGGATCAGCAAAACTGCTATGTAATAAAGAAATCTCATAGCTTAAGGTTTTAGGTTAAGAAATAAAAACAAATTACTTTTTCTTTGCTGTAAGCATAACAACAACTCCTGCAGCTACTACAACTACACCAACCCAGGGAGCCCAGTTTACCTCATGTTCTTCCTCACGGGTTAATTCAAAGTCGCCGATCTCAAGAACTTCTTCCTCAGTTTTAAAACTTATACCTGTAAAAATGGTAATCAGAATTCCTACCACAATTATCAATATTCCTGCTTTCTTCATAATTCAATTTTAATAGGTTAATAATAAATTAGTTATCTAAATCGAATATAAGAAATTTTTATGCCAAATCCTGGTACAAAACCAATTTACATTCTGTATTTATCTGTATATCAGTTTTGTAAACACTAATATCAGAATTTCATACTCAACTTTTCTTTATTTCTATACATATTTCTTTACAGAGTTTTCCCCAATCTGGGGATAAACAGCGACAGCTTGTTTTTTCGCTCACCTTTGAAAAATCAGAGAGGGTATGTTACTATTTTTTTCAAAATCATTTTTTAAAACAATTAAAACTATATTTGTGAAATATTGAGGCATCTTGCAACCGAAGTACCCCAGGGAGGGTTTTGTGTGTTGTTACTACTTTAATCAGGTATATCAAATAAATTAACAAAACTGCGAAGATGGACCGGAAAATATTGATCGTAGAAGATGATACCAGCTTTTCCATAACATTAAAAACCTTTCTTGAAAGGCAAGGTTTTAAAACAGAAACTGCTTCTTCGGCACAGAAAGCATCAGAAAAAATTCGTTCCGGTTCTTATGATGTGGTTCTTACCGATTTCCGACTTCCTGATCAAAACGGTATCGAGCTTCTGAAAATAATCAAGGAAAACAGAAAAGAAACACTGGTTATTCTGATGACTGCCTATGGCGATATCCGTATGGCGGTGAAAGCCATAAAACACGGGGCATACGAATATATTGCAAAGCCGGTCAATCCTGAAGAATTGCTGGATCATATAAATACAGGTTTAAAAAAACATAGTCCTAATGAAAACGATGAAAAACAGCCTGCCAGTAAATCTATAACAGAATATCCGGTTCTGGCAGAATATCTGGAAGCCACCAGCAATGAATCCAAACTGATGCATGAACATATCAGCCTGGTTGCGCCAACAGAAATGTCGGTGATAATTCAGGGTGAAAGCGGCACTGGTAAGGAATTTATTGCAAGAAAGATACACGAAATGAGCCGGCGAAATAAAAATCCATTTATTGCTGTTGATTGTGGTGCTCTCTCCAAAGATCTGGCAGGCAGTGAGTTTTTCGGACACTTAAAAGGTTCGTTTACCGGTGCGATACAGGATAAAACCGGCCAGTTTGAAGTGGCCAACCACGGCACTATTTTTCTTGATGAGATCGGAAACCTTTCCTATGATATTCAGATAAAACTTCTGAGAGCTATCCAGGAAAGGCAAATCCGGAAAATCGGCAGCAATAAAGATATAGCTGTTGATGTAAGGATTATCGTTGCAACCAACGAAGATCTGCAAAAGGAAGTTAAGAATGGGAATTTCCGCGAAGATTTATACCACAGGCTCAATGAGTTTACTATTCATGTGCATCCCTTAAGGGAAAGAAAATCAGACATTCAACCTTTTGTGAATCATTTTCTCAAAAAAGCCAATGCTGAACTGGGCAGAGATGTGAAAGTAATCCCGGATAATCTTATGGAAGTTTTGGTTAATTACTCATGGCCCGGTAACATAAGGGAAGTTAAAAACGTGATCCGGAGAGCAGTCTTATTAAGCAAAGGAAATGAACTGGACAAAAGTGCACTGCCCCGGGAAATTATTTTTTCAGCAGTTAAAGATCAGAGCAAATCGGACCACAACGATTCGGAGAACTATCTGAAAGTTCAGACCGGAATTACTGAAAAAGAAATTATCATTGAAACCCTGCAAAAAGTAAAATACAATAAATCAAAAGCTGCAAAATTGCTTAATATCGACCGCAGAACATTATATAATAAGTTAAAGCTTTATGGTATCTCGCTTGATTAAGTGAGTTGGAAATTATTTATAATCAGGCACTCCTTTCAACAAGCTCTTCAAGGTCGGATTTCAGACTTTTTACCAACTCTTTACTAACATCAATAACCCGATTCACATTTTCTGCTATTTCTTTTTCAGTAATGTTGTTATCCATTATACGACTCAGGTTCTTCAGATTATCTGTTGCACCATTTACAATCAGTATATCAAACATATTCGACATTTTATGTGCAATCTGAAATATACCATGTCGGTTATCATCTTCCAAACCTGCTTCCAGTTCTTTAATGTGTTTTTTAGTATCATCCAGGAATGCTTCAATAATCAAGATCATTGATTTTTCATCATTTCCGGTAAATCTCTTCAGACCTTCCAGATCGTAGAGTTTATTACCAGGAGATGAAACACTTCTGTCGGAATCCGGATCCCGATGATCGATCTGCTTCGGATCAGTTAAATCAGTATAGGTTGCTCGTTTATTTGCATTCAGTAACTCTGAAATTTTATTTAGTAACTGATTTTCATCAACCGGTTTTGTAATATAATCATCAATTCCGTTTTGCTCTATTTCAACAATATTTTCCGGTGTAATATCAGCCGTAAAGGCCAGAACCGGGGTTTTGAAATTTACAACATCAGGGATCTGTTTCATTTGTCTGACCATTTCAATACCGCTCATTCCGGGCATCTGGATATCCGTAATGATCAGATCAAATTTTTCCTTTTTGATAAGTTCAAGACCCTTTAATGCATCTTCGGCTTCCAGCAGATGGATTCCAGGATAATCATTAAAAACAGACTTCAGCAACAAACGATTCAGTTTATCATCTTCAACCAGTAATATCTTTGCAGTTAACTTTTCATCTGTTTTTTCAGGTTCTTTTATTACCTGCTCAGCAGGTTTCTCCGCAATTTTTAAAGGCAAATGAATGGTAAAGGTGGTTCCTTTGCCTTTGCTACTTATCAGTTCGATACTCCCGTTCATGATCTCCACCAGCTTTTTACTGATTGACAAACCCAGCCCTGTACCACCGAATTTTCTGCTGACCTGGTTGTCGCTCTGTGCAAACTCTTCAAATATTTTTTCCTGATCTGCCGGTGCAATACCTACTCCGGTATCCGTAATTCTTATACTTACATAGCTGATTTCCGGATTTTCTTCTTTCACATAATCCGATAAAACCATCTCCACCGAGCCTTTTTCAGTAAACTTGATTGCATTACCTGCAATATTAAGCAGGATTTGCCTGATACGTATCGGATCGCCCGACACATCATGATTTTTCAAACTTCTTGTGTCAATTTTAAAGTCTATCTTTTTTTCTGTAGCAATAATATGAAGGGTGTTATGAACCTCCTTTGCAATTTCTTTGATGTTCAGGTATATATCTTCAAGATGTATTTTTCCAGCTTCAATTTTCGAAAAGTCAAGAATGTCATTTACCATATTGAGCAAATGAACGGAAGATTGATTTATGGCATTTACAAACGTTTTATGTTCTTTTTTAAGATCAATCTTGCCAAGTTGCCTCGAAAATCCTATAATGCTGTTAAGAGGTGTCCGGATTTCATGACTTATGTTGGCCATAAAGCGTTGTTTTACCAGCAATAGATCCTCAGCTCTGTTTTTTGCATGCACCAGCTGGTTTTTATAAAACCTGCTTTTATTAATATCTGAAACAAGAAACATTGAAAAGACGATAAGAACAAAGAGGGAGAAAATTACAATGTAAAAGATCTTATTTGTTGTTGACCTTACTGTGTAATGGGCCGTTTGTGCTTTTTCAACGGCATTGGCTCTTTCATAGTCTTCAAGCAATTTAACATAGCCCCAGATCCGATCCATAACTTCCTTATCCTCTTTCAGAATGCGGTTTTCCTCAGCTTTTAATCTCTGCTGTTTCCTTACCATCGATTGTGCTATGCTCCTGAGTGTACTTTCAATATCACCCCTTAAATCATCAGTATCCCTGTAAACTGTTATAATTGAATCGGTTCTTACCTGCTGAGCAATTTGAGAGTCATCAGTTTCAATTGCAGTGAATTCATTCTCCTCAGCAACCTGTTCTTGCTCTTTATCTTTCTTATCATCTCTACCAGTAATTGATTTCCAAAGTCTCCTAAAGGCCGATTCCCGCTCTTCCGAAACTTCTTCAAGATAACCTTCAGAAATTGAATCGTTAAATTCAGGATCAAAAATACTCTGATGGGTAATTTCTCTGAGTTTGCCTTCTCCTTCTGCTATCTGAAGTATTTCATGCAATGCTCTCTGATAAAAGATAGAGTTTTCATCCTGCCTCTTTAATTCTATAAACTGCTCAAGAAGCTCAGTTTTTTCATTCAACTTAATATTTACAGAGTCAATCATCCGGAGAAAGTATCTATCACTTCCGGCCAGAATAAGCAATGAATCAACCATATCATTGATATTGGAAAGCTCCAGGAAATAAGCATTCAAAGTTTCTTCCTGCTCGCTGAGCGTGTACGACCGGATATTGCTCTCAGCATTATAAATAGTGAAAAGGATATCATGAAGTAATTCTATTCTTGCATTGGGTTTTGCCAGTTCATCAGAGGATTGGGTAAGTTGCTGAAAACTGCTGATTGTAAAATAAACGATGGAAGAAATCAATAGAATGATCAATGCATAACTTAAAAACACTTTGGTTTTCAGATGTTTTTCTCCAAATAATTTACTTCTCATCTTTCCGATCTATAATTTCAAATGTAGCCCTGTGCCCACACCTGTTAAATCAAACTCTTAGTCCGGGGAAATGTTTATGGACACTGCTAATTATACATAACGGTAAAAACCCACCGGAATTTTATGAAATTTATATAAAAGTAATCATCAATTGATTTTCTTTAGAAGAATTTCGGGGTTTTTAACTCTCAATCCATTGTTTTATCGGCAAACAGCCTTCTGTTGCCTTTTCCGGAAGAAAAAAAAATTAACAATTTTATTATAAAATTAATCTGTCTGGCATATAACAACTTTATTTGTAGTTTTTACATTGAGAACAAACCATTGGCTATCATCGATTGTTATTAAAAGAAACTCAATATAATGTCAAAAAAAACACCCGTAAATATTTTCTGGTTTCGCCGCGATTTGCGTCTTTCCGACAACAAAGGACTTTACTTTGCACTGAAAGACAGCGACAATGTTGTTCCACTTTTTATTTTTGATACAGATATTACAGACAGTCTGCCTGATAACGATGCCCGCGTAGAATTCATTCATAACAGTTTAAGTAAAATGCAAAATGAATTGCGTGAAAAACAAAGTAACATGCTTGTTTTTAAGGGCAAACCTATTGACGTTTTCAAAATAATTACAGACGATTATCAGATAAAAGCAGTTTACTGCAATAAGGACCACGAACCGTATAGCATTGAGCGGGATGAAAAAATCCGGAAGTTTCTGGATTCAAAAAACATTGAATTTCATTCTTTTCTGGATCATCTGTTATTTGACAAAGATGAGGTTTTGAAAAATGACGGCACCCTGTACCATGTTTTCACGCCTTACGCAAGGAAGTGCAGAGAAGTTATAACCACAGATCACTTTAAATTATACCCATCGGAAGATCTTCTGAAAAATTTTAAACCTATAGAAGATGTGAAATTTCCTGATCTGAAGGATATTGGCTTTAAACCCTCACAAATTGAATTTCCTGAAAAAGAAAACAAGGGTGGCATCATTGAGACTTACGATAAAACAAGAGATTATCCGTTTCAGGAGGGAACCACACGGTTAGGAGTTCACCTGCGTTTCGGCACGATAAGTCTTCGACAATTAGCCAAAAAAGCATTGGAAAAAAACGATACTTATTTTAATGAACTTCTCTGGCGTGAGTTTTATGCCATGATTTTGTGGCATTATCCGAAGGTTGTCAACAGATCTTTCAAACCGGAGTACGATAATATTGAATGGATAAACGACAAGCAACAATTTGAACGATGGAAGGAGGGCATGACAGGCTACCCCATGGTGGATGCAGGCATGCGCCAGCTGGCCCAAACCGGTTATATGCACAACCGGGTAAGAATGATTACAGCAAGCTTTTTAACCAAACATCTGCTTATCGACTGGCGATGGGGCGAAGCATGGTTTGCTGAAAAACTTCTTGACTTTGAACTATCAAACAATAACGGCGGCTGGCAATGGAGTGCCGGAAGCGGTTGTGATGCGGCACCTTACTTCAGGATTTTCAACCCGGAATCCCAGCAAAAGAAATTTGATCCTGAAAATAAATATGTAAAAAACTGGATTCCCGAATTAGATTCCGATAAGTATCCCAAACCCATCATTGATCATAAAGAAGCCCGGGAAAGATGTCTGAAGGTTTTTAAAAAAGCATTAAGCGGTTAGAATTGATCTCAGAACTATTGCTGATGGTTGATAACAATCTCAAACAAACCGGGATCGATGAAAATTCCGAATTTAAGCTTTTCAAGCCCTGATATATTGGCCGGGTAAAACTGACCGAACAGTGAATCTCCGAAAATATCAGCCAGAACACGCACAATGAATTCAGAGCAATAAAAACGGGTGTCATCATCCAGGCTGAATGAGTAATCAAAGGGGATTTTTTGCTCCAGGTAGTAATTCGCTCTCCGGGAAATTCCAACCCTGCTTTCAGGGTTTTCTGAAGAGGGTAAAAACCTTACTACCATTATGGAATTGGGTTGACTGTCGCGAACAAATGTGTTGATATCCACATCCTGAACTCCGTCAAAATCACTTATGGTTTGAGAAACAGAATGTACAACCCGAAGTCCACCCTGATTATCACTTACAACTATTCCCGCATGTGAAATGGCATAATCTTCCTGAAGGGTTTTTACAATGGTATTGCTGACAAAACCATAGCCATGCCGCATAATAATATCGCCAGGTTTAATAAGTTCCTTTTCATCCCCGGAAAGGGAATATACATTAGCAAAATCACGTTTGGAAGCAGGGTCTGAACAACCGTTTCCAAACGTGATTGCAAAAAAGAAAAGAAACAGGACGAAAAAGCTTCGTTGCTTCATTCCCGTAATAAATAGCTAGTCCGTATTTTACAATTCCTCAATTTCTTCATCATCCAAATCCCATTCTGTTTCGTCTTCCCAGTCCATATCCATATCACCGAAAGGGTTCTCTTTCTTCATATCTACCAGCCAATTGCCATCAACTTTTAAAAGCTGAACTTCGGCCATTTCACCATCTTCTTCAAACCGGCAAACAGCAAAATCACCATCTATTTCACACTCTATATTGTTAATCTTTTCAGGCTTAACATCATCATCCACAATACTTTCTCCACCCAGAGACTCAAGTGCTTTAAACATCTCCATCATTTGCTTGGTGGATTCAGTTCCGTATTCACCTGCTTTGTCGTACTCACCTAATGCAAGATGATTCATGAATTTTTCTGTTACCTTTTCGGGACTGTCGGTGGTTTTACAGGCATGAAACACAAAAATCGCTGTCATTGCAACGAACATTATCTTTACAGTTCTCATAGTTAATTGATTTTAAGTATATAATCTTCCTGATGGGAAGTTTGATTGATTAAAGGGCAAAATTAAGAATTATGCGCATATTATTATTGAATTGTTAAAGTTTTTAAAAGCCTGTACAAAAAAGGTGATCAAACCCGTCATCGGATTTCCTTCATTTCTCATTTTTAACGTTTTTCCATGAAACGATTAACTCATTCAATATCATGGCCGTTGCACCCCAGATAATATTGTTTTTATAAACAAACGCCGGTGTAGAAAGCGATTCTACCCCTCTTACCGTAATATCAACATTTCTCAGTGAAGCTGCTTCCAATAAAAAGGCAAAGGGTACTTCAATAATTTCAGCAACCTCAGCCGGATCAGGTACAAATCGGCATTCTCCGTTGTAAATTGCTACATACGGACTTACAATGTAATTGCTGGGAGGTATATACAAATCGGTGAGCTTCCCGGAATACTTCACTTTATGGGTGTTGATGCCGATTTCTTCGCGGGCTTCTCTCAGGGCAGTGTGATAAAGACTCTTATCCGTCATTTCCCACCGGCCACCCGGAAAGGAAATTTGCCCGCTGTGAACGCCATTGTAATGAGGCCTTCTGATAAAAACAATATTCGCTTCATTTTCTTTTTCATAAAACAATATAAGCACACTACTTTTTACTGCATTCTTTCTAAGTCCGGCATCCTGAATTTCGGACTTGCGATGCATCGGGGCAATGCTCAGGTGTGCATCCATGCCCGGAAGACTTTTTTCAAAACAGAGCTTCAGATGGTTTTGCAGATCTTTAAAATTCGATATCTTGTTCATATTATGAAGTTATACCATATGAAATATTTTTCCAAAAATTAATCGGTTTTATTTCCAATTTAGGCGAAAAATCAAAAGGAAATTATTAAACTTGTACTTTGTATTGAATCCTTTACAAATCTATTAATAATTACACCATGAGAACCTTTTTATATTTCCTGATTTGCAGTTTATTTGTATTAACTCATCTGCAAAGTTTTGCAAGAAGTGAACAGGACAGTCTGAGACTAAAACGCACAGAGCTTATTTCGCAATATATTGATCTGATCTCCAATCCGCGTCGTTCAGCGGGTGTTGAAAGACAGATCTTCGACCTGCAGAATCGCATCATTAGTGTTGACAATGTATTGCTGGAAGATTTTTTTGATAATGCCATTGATGCCCGTGAAAATGCATTGCGCGACCTCCAGATTGAATACGAAAGAAATAAGGAGCTGGAAAAAAAGATTGAAGACATGAATTCGGCCGGCTTCCTTATCATTATTGTTCTTATGATTTTGCTTATGATCACTCTGGCCCTAATTACATTCCTGGCTATGAGAATCAAAAAACAAAAACGCAATCTGGGATTTATTGAGAATGATAAAGCCCTCATAAAAATCCAGAGGGATAATATACTCAAACTGAAAGATGAACTGGAAGAGCTTAAAAATAACCCGCCAATGACAGAAGATGCAGAAGCTGAAAAACTCAAAGATAGAATTGCCGAATATGAAAAGAAAGCGGGCGAAACGCATGTGCAGCTAATTCAATTGAAAAGCGAAAAACGCCAGCTCGAAGAAAAACTGAATCAGTTACAAACCGAAGGAGTGTCAGAAAAACCTGAATCAACAGCTGCTATTGAACAAAACCGGGAAGAGCTGATTAATCTTAAAAACCAGCTGGAACAAGCCCAGAGAAACATTAATGATCTTTCTGAACAAAATAAGATCATGGGCAGTGAGTTACAGAATTATATTCAGAGGGAGCAGAATTACCAGGCTGAAATTGAAAAAATTGGCATTGAACTATCTCAAACGTTGCAGCATAAAGAAGAGATTCAGAATGAACTTGAGAGTACAAGAGATCAAATGAAAAGCGCTGAATTTTCGGTTTCTGATCAGACTCCGGAAATTGAAAAACTCAATCAGAAAATAGAAATTTACAAGGAAAGACTTGCAGCTGAAGAGAATGCCAGGACTGATTTTGAGAAACAAATCAACCAGATACTGGATGATTACAAAAAATATATTGACAAGCTATTCCAGCAGGAATAATGCAAATCTGAAAAAAAAACAGGATATCGACCTAAATCCGATATCCTGTTTTTTTTATAGTTTAATTAATGACAGAAACTTACAACCGGCTTTTAAACTTCAGCGATTTCAATCACCTCTTCCTCTGCTTCAGCTTCCTCTGCAGCAGCAACTTCAATAATTTCAAAGCCTGTCATCTCGATAAAAGCAATAATGTCAGGAGTAATACCTCTTTCCTGCATTCTTTTAACTGCTTCTTCAGTAGATGAACAACCATGACCTTCTTCACCTTCGTGATCATGGCCCTCATGGTCTTCTTCCAGTTGGTCGATATTTCTTACACTGGTTTTCAGTAAACCGGTAACTTTAACATTTCTGCCTTCAAAATCCGGGCTGAACTGTGTCTGAAACTCTTCAAGCATAACCATAATGCTGAAATCGGCATCTTCCAGTTGGTTTACGCGCATTTTATTTCCGCTATGGCGGCAAATATGCGTAATGGTTCCCTCAAAAGTTACCTCTTTACCATCGAAACCCAGAGGTTCGGCTACAAGCTCAGCGATTTTGTAAACCTGGGTATCTTCGGTTGGCTGAGGAGCCTGGCTGCAAGAGTAAAATATTACTCCAAGAACAGCAAGAATTGCAATTTTCTTAAACATAAACTTTTTTTTTGTTGATTAATTGATTGGGTTTGAATAAATACGGCTACAAAATTAGATAAAAAAACGGAACCATCTTTACCTGTAAAATAAAAAATCAGGCTTCAAAAAAATCTGTCAATGGACCCAGATAACTTTCCTTCCATCCCTCCAGTATGTTTTCATAGGCATCTTCAGGTATACCTGATTGTTCTACGATGATTCGCGTATTGGATTTGTCTGGAAAGATTTTTATCAACACTTCCGATTCCGAGCCGTCAAAATACCACACCTGGCGAATCATCTGATTAGGAATAAATTCAATATTCCGGCCGGTAATATTTCCACCAAGAATAGAAAACTCTGTTCCGGCTTTTTCTTCCATGGTGACAGGCGCATCTGTCCATAACTGTATTGTAAAAGGATTGGTAAGGGCTCTGTAGACTTCTTCAGGGCTGCCTTTGATTTTATGAGCAATTTTGAGTTCCATGATTTTATTTTTTTTCGAGAACAAAAGCAGTAAGTGAGGGAATATATAAACGCAAAGCCGGATTACCAAAGGCATTTTCATAGGTCTCATGAACGTATTCGGCATCCTGCCTTGCAAAACCACCAAAGGATGGGTTATCAGTATCAAGCACTACCTGATATTTGCCGGAGGTAACTTCAAAGGCATAATCGGTAAAGGAGTGGAAGGGGTTAAAATTAAACACAAAAAGATACTTACCCCTTTCGAAAATTAAAACCTGATCCGATTTATTCTGCACCCTGGGGTAGCCCACGGGCTTTTGAATAATTTTTCTTCGTTTAAAGAATCCGATCATTTCCCTGTCAAAACTATTGAGGAAATGATAGCGTAATTCTTCGTTTTTTGCCAGGCTCCATTGACGGCGGGCATAATGATACGACCAGTTGTTGTGCCTTCCGGGAAAATCGATCCATTCAGGATGTCCAAACTCATTACCCATAAAATTAAGATAACCGTTACCGGCAGTGGCAAGCGTAAGCAAGCGGATCATTTTGTGCAGGGCAATCCCATTATCCACAACAATGTTCTGGTGGCTCACATGCATATTAAAATACATTTCCTTGTCCATAAGCCAGAAGATGATGGTTTTATCTCCTACCAGTGCCTGATCATGCGATTCGGCATAGTGAATGGTTTTCTCATCGGCCCTCTTATTGGAAAGATTGTAGAACATATCGCCCACATGCCAGAATTCAAGCCGTGTTTCTTTTATGGTTTTAATCCAGAAATCTGGTATTCCCATTGCCAGGCGATAGTCAAATCCATAGCCGCCATGTTCTGCAGGTGTGGCCAGTCCGGGCATGCCACTCATTTCTTCGGCAATACTCATAGCATCCGGATTTACCTGGTGAATAAGCTTGTTGGCCATTTTTATATACGCAATAGCATCATCATCCTGGTTTCCGTTATAATACTGCTGATATCCGGTAAAGGCACTGCCAAGCCCATGATCTTTGAATAGCATACTGGTAACACCATCAAAACGGAAACCATCAAAACGGTATTCTGTAAGCCAGAATTTGCAATTGGAAAGCAGAAAGTGCAATACTTCGTTTTTTCCGTAATCAAAGCAGCGACTGTCCCATGCCGGATGATCGCCACGAGAACCTTCATGAAAGAACTGATACAAAGTACCATCGTATCTGCTGATTCCCTCTACTTCATTTTTAACAGCATGAGAATGAACAATATCCATCACTACGAATATTCCCATCCCATGCGCATCATCTATCAGCGCCATCAATTCATCGGGTGTGCCAAAACGTGAAGATACTGCAAAGAAACTACTTACATGATACCCAAACGAACCGTAATATGGATGTTCCTGTATGGCCATCAACTGAATGGTATTGTAACCCGATTTTTTGATGGTGGGTAATACATTTTTTCTAAACTCGTTAAAACTACCCACCTTGTATTCTTCAGTAGCCATTCCCACATGGGCTTCATAAACAAGAGGTATAAAATCTTTGGGCTTTTCCGGGGGTTGATTTTTCCATTTGTAGGGTTTGGGTGGATCCCATACCTGTGCATTAAATACCTGGGTTTGCTCATCCTGAACCACCCGTCGGGCCCAGGCAGGAATACGGTCGTCGCTTCCTCCTTCCCAGCACATGTGAAGTTTGTAAAGATCAAGATGCTTTAAAGTGCTCAGCGGAAGTTCAAACTCCCAGTTTCCGTTTTCCTTTTTCTGAAATGAATAATCGTCTCTGATTTCCCAATCCGAAAATTCACCCACCAGGTAAATACGAGTAGCATTGGGAGCCCATTCGCGCAATATCCAGTTTTTCTTATTTTTTTGCAGTCCATAATACATAAAGCCCACAGCAAATTCTTCAAGGCTGTTTTTATCTCCCAACAATTCCTTTTCTTTGCTTTCGGCTCTTTTAAGGCGACCTATAATGGCTTCGGCAAAAGGCTGAAGATAAGGGTCATTCTCAAGATATACAGGATATTTCATGGTTGTTTGATTTAATAATTGAGAATTTTTAAAGGTATAAATAAAGTTTTAACTTTTATACCTCCGGTTCAATTGTTTCCGGATTATATATCTAACCTGATTTTCTCCTGAAAAAGTTTACCTTAATGGAAACAATGAATGCCAGCAAAGCAAACCCAATGGTAAGTCCGTCAACCCATTGGGCAGGTGGTACATAACCGGAAATTCTTGTTACAAGGAAACTAATATAAGATGACGGCAAGCCATAATAACCCAACTCACGCAATACCTGCCAATGCCAGTCGGTAAAAGGGCAGTAACCCCATCCGTACCAGATGCCCAGGATAAACCATGAGGCCAGTGTTAATGAAATTGTCGCAAAATGTATTTTTCTAAATGGCTTCCATATCCATCCAAACAAATTAAATAATATCAATAAAAGGTGAAAAAATGTAAAGAAATAATCAGCTGCTAAAAGCATAAAAAAGGTTTTATTGATGAATAAATTAAACGCCGGAAAACAAAATTATTTTTCTGCTGTTAAAATGAAAATGATTTTTTACTTTTGCTCAGGATTAGAGCAGCTATTCAAAAATAAAAACTATTATCATGGATCTGAAGAAAATATTTACCCCAAAGGTGCTTGTAGTTACCGGAATTATACTTTTTGCCGCTGTAATGCGACTGGTTCCCCATTATCCTAATTTTACACCTATTGCTGCCATTGCACTCTTTGGCGGAGCACATATGGGAAGAAAATGGCTGGCATTTTTTGTGCCTTTGTTTGCATTGTTTATAAGCGACCTGATTATAGGTTTCCACGGATTTATGGTACCGGTTTATATCAGCTTTGCACTGGTGGTACTTTTGGGCAATCTCATGAGAAATAATGTAAAGCTTGCTACAGTGCTGGGTGGAGCAATTGCTTCATCGGTAATTTTCTTTTTAATTACCAATTTTGCTGTATGGGCAGGAAGCCCCTATTACCCGCAAACTCTCAGCGGTTTGATGCAAAGTTATACTATGGCAATACCTTTTTTCCATTCATCTTTAATCGGCGATTTGTTTTACAGTAGTGTTTTCTTCGGCGGATTTTATTTTCTGCAACAAAAATATCCTTCAATTGCATTGATTAGATCGTAAGATCTTTTAACATATAAAAAGCCGGCAGATTAAAACAAAACTGCCGGCTTTTTTATTTGGGAGGAGTATACTACATATTGTCTTCAGATAAAGTAATGATTCCCTCAACATTGAATTTTGTGTTGGGAAAATCTTCGTCATTGTCCTTGATTACAAGAATAATATCATTAAAATCTTTATCACCACCGGGCAGCAAAATATCTTCAAAAGTAAGAACCAGGTCTTCACAGCCATTTTCAATGAAAAGCAGGTGTTGCTGGTTGTTATTTTCATTAAAAGAAATGTTTGTGTAATGAGTATAAATACCTTCAACCATCTGGCCATTTGCCCAGCCTTGCGCTAAGAGATAAAACCCGATAACAGTATTTGCCGGGAAAGGAGCATTGCCCAGCTGTACCATATCTCCTGGTTTCAGGCCACCGCCATTGCCAACCATTGAGGCATTGGGAAATACAACAAACTTTTCGAGTTCTTCAATACTTGAAGGCAGATTATCAGCCGGATAAGCATAATATCCGAAAGTATTTTTCCAGCCCGCACCTTCCCGGATAAATTTAACGTAAACATCAGTTTCTTCTTCAACTGTTACATTGAGGGTAACACCTTCTTCAAATAAATAAGGGTGAAGGTCCATGGCGTTCTGACCCTCGGGGAACATAAGAGTAATGGCATCCATAAGGGTGGGACAAGGTTCTCCGGGAATGATATCATCCGGAATACCTTCATCGACACTGATGGCAAGGATCTTG
>JAHYJP010000197.1 GCA_019429055.1 Bacteroidales bacterium | reverse complement strand
CGAACGTGTTACAAATGAAACAGATCACGTGGCCTATAAAATTTCGGTTAGCGGACTCAAAGGCGGCCACTCAGGCGATGATATCAATCGGGGCAGGGGCAACGCCATAAAAATTCTTACCCGTATTATCTGGAACTGTGAGCGCATGTTCGAGATGCGGCTGGCACAAATGGATGGAGGTAATCTGAGAAATGCCATTGCCCGCGAAGCATTTGCCATTGTTACGGTTCCAAAAAGATTTCAGAAAGACATTGATGTCAAGGTAAAAGAATATGCAAAAAATATTGGTTCAGAGCAAAAAACCAATGAGCCTGATTTAAAAATCATGATCCATGAAACAGCCATGCCCGAATGCCTTGTAGATTTCAAAACCCAGAACAGGTTGCTGAATGCATTGTATGGCTGTCCGCATGGAGTAATTGGCATGTCACCCGATATTCCCAACCTGGTAGAAACTTCCACCAACCTGGCTTCGGTAAAAATGTCATCCAAGGATATTATTGTGGCCACAAGTCAGCGAAGCTCTGCAGATACGCTTAAACGCGATATTGCTGATATGGTAAAAAGTGTTTTCCAGCTTGCCGGTGCAAGAGTGAAACATGGCGACGGGTATCCGGGCTGGACACCCAACATGAAATCGGAAATTCTTTACACCACCCGCACGGGCTATAAGGATCTTTTTGGTGAAGATCCAAGGGTACTTGCCATACATGCCGGGTTGGAGTGCGGCCTTATTGGTGAAAAGTACCCCGGTATGGATATGATATCATATGGTCCGACCATCAAAGGAGCGCATTCACCCGATGAACGCCTGCATATTCCTACCGTAGAAAAATTCTGGAAACTTACAGTGGAAATACTGAAGAATATACCTGAAGAATAGTGTTTATTTGTGGAAGATTAGTCTAATATCTTTCCAGGTAACGTGAAAAAAAGACATAAGGTACTACTTATTATTCTGAGTATAGTAATTGTTGTTCCACTCATCATGCGGCTTTCATGGTTTCTTACCACGCCAAAGCCCATTTCCATATTTATTATGGACAAAACCAGCTACTCAACAGAGAGAGCCCGCAACAGAGCCCTCAATTGGGTGCTTACTCATTACAGTTATGTGAAAACTGACGGAAAAAGATACGATCCCGTTCAGGATTATTACGGCTTTTTCCCGGTTTCCGGTAAGCAATATAAGATTAACGACCTGCAGGGGTTAACCGATTATCAGCTGGCTCGATTGGCAATTGATTATCACGTAGCTTATTTTACAGATAATTATGGTGTATATTCCGATTCATGGCCCGAAGAAAAACCGGGTACATTTCCTGTTACCAAAATTTATGGCGGATTGCACGAGGAAGATCTGCGCTTTCTGGATCATATGATACAACGCGATAAGCTGGTCATTACCGAATTTAGTTTTATGGGGCCTACAAACGATGAGGATCTTAAAGAAAAGGCTGAGCAATTGATGGGCATTCAATGGCAGGGGTGGACAGGAAAATTTTTTCACACCTTTGACCCCGCCCAGGAAAAAAGCGTGCCCCCATGGGTTCCCGTACTTTACAAGAATCAGAACGGAATTATATGGCCCCGCGAGCATCAGGGGATAATATTCGTTCACGAAGATGAAACCCTGGTGGTGCTTGAATATCCCAAACATATCAAAACCCCTTATCCTATGATAATGACCGACAGGAAGCAACGCAGAGAGTTTGGGGTAAGCAACCGGATTCCCTATCCGGGTTGGTTTGATGTTACCGTTGCCAGTTCCGATGACAAAACCGTTCTTTCCTGGTTCGAGCTAAATCTGACTCCCGAAGGCAGGGTTCTTATGCAAAGTCACGGCATACCCACCCGTTTTCCCGCTGTTATCAGCCAGAAAGATTCCAACAGATTGTATTATTTTGCAGGCGATTTTGGATACAGCCCCTTAAAACAAAGGTTTGTAAAATTCAAAGGATCGCGCTTTGCCGAGCTTTTCTTTTCCGATCTTACCGATCCCACCGATAAAAACGGTTTCTTTTATACCTATTATCTGCCCCTCATGAAGAATATTATACAGGATTACCACGAAGAGATCATTACCCGGTAGGTTAAAGCTAAAGAATAGAAATGGAATTAAATTTATTGACTGGCGAGAAGTTCTTCACGGTCAATGAATTTTGGGTGCGGACAGCGGTTCATGATATTCTGTATCTGTTTGTCCAGTCCGTTAATGGAAGCGTTGGTATTGTTGAGAATAACGATAAGTGTATTTTCCGGAAGGCGGACATAGGCAGTTCTGAAACCACGCCACCATCCGTTATGATAAGCTATGTCTTCATTTCCCTGTCTTTGCAAGCGAAAGCCGAATCCATAATTTATAGCGTATCCGCTGCGTAACCGGCCCCGTTCGAAAGCCATTTGCAGTGTTTCTTCTGATATGAGAAGGTTCATCTCAAGGGCATTGTCCCACTTCAGGAGATCTTCGGTGGTTGAGAAAATACCTTTATCACCGGTGATACCATCAACATGATCTACAGGTATTACCCTTATAAATCTTCCGCTCCGGTCATGGCCTGCTGCCAGTCCCCTGGTTTGTTCATAACTAATATTTACTGAAGGCTCAAAAGCAAAGGAATTCTCCATGCCCAGGGGCTCAAAAATATTTTGATGAAGAAAACCGGCAAAGGTTTCTCCTGAAACTTTCTCAATTAACATGGCCAGAAAAGCATATCCGGTATTGGAATAGCTAAAGCGACGACCCGGTGTAAAATTTAACGGGAGATTTCGGCTAACCATCATTTCGAGCATATCGTCGAAATTGGGCAAACGTTCTTCTTTCCAGAAATGATCAAACAGGTACATGTAATTCTGCAGTCCGGAAGTATGGTTAAGCAAATGTCTTATGGTAATATCTTCATACGGAAATCCGTCAATGTGCAGGTTTACAGGATCGTTCAGGTCAATGAGCCCCTCCTCGAAAAGCATTAAAGTAGCAATAGCCGTAAATTGCTTACCCACTGAAGCCAGCTGAAATATGTTTTCGCTTTCGCGGAATTCAATTCCGGCTGGCCGGTGTGCATATCCGAAGCTTTTATTATAAACAGCTTTACCTTGCTGGGCAACCATTACACTGCCATTAAATCCACGTCTTTTAATTAAATGATCGATCTCACGCTCCATAAATTCAGCATACTCAGGATTGAATTTTACCACCGGTTCGTAAAGAAAGGCAAAATCGGGTTCCTGCTTCCAGTCGGCATCATGTTTATCAAGTGCCTGGTGAAAGTTTCCGATCAGCAGTAAAACCGGAAGGAAAAAAATATGGCGGATGGAAATGAAAAAACGGGATATATCGCGAAGAAATGCAGTCATAGCTTAAGTAGAATTTTTAGTAGATTTCAGCAATGCAAAGCAAAAATATAAAAATCAGAGAAGCCACTTAAGCGATTTTCCGTAAAAGCAAACAGTTGATAATACCTACCTGTTTGCGGTTGTTTTCTCTTGTTTGACCGCGGGGTGTTAAAAATGCCCTCCGGTAGAAGAAAAAATATTTTTAAGCTAAGATTATTAAAATTTGCTCGAGATTTTCTGAGAATTCAAAGCCATCTTCTTTAAATATATTTAACAATAATTAACATATTAAAGCTCTGGCGGTACATCAGTTCCGGTTATTTGGATTTAAACGGGATTCAATTACCAGAAGTTGTATGAGATACCAAATGACCAGAGGGTATTATACTGCCCCCGGTTGTACCACACCTTTGAGCCTCCTGAGTGGGGCCTTATGGGAGTGAGTGAGTTTGAAAAGCCGAAATGAAAATTCATACGTTCAGTAAGGGGATATGAAAATCCCAGCAGGATGTTGAGTTCAGCAGGGTGGAAGGGCTCAACTTCTGATACGGGTACATCGATACCAAATTCCTGCTCTCTGTGTCCAACCAGTACCGATCCTGACAGTCCTGCATGCAGCACAAGTTTTTCAAGTACAGGCGATTGAGAGAATTGCGAAACATCCAAAAGCACGAGTACAGGCACTTCAACATATTGAAGATGGAAAGTATATTCCAGGAAGTCATTTTTTTCATCGGGTACCGAACGGCTGCCTTTGGTTATATACATGATCTCAAGTTTCATGCTTACATTTTCCGCTACAGGTGTAAAGGTAAAGGCAGATGCATACCATCCGAGTTTATTGGGGCCACCCAGATTGTCGCCCGAAACCTCCGATGCCACGATACCTGCCCTTAATCCGCCTTCGAATCGCTGTGCAGCAAGATGGCCGGTAATCAAAATGCCGAAAATTAAAATGGATATTCTCAGGGTAAAAGTTTTCATAAACCAGGAGTTTTGTGTCAAATCTAAGTAAATTATTTGAAATTTTTTGCATAACATGAATTCGGACCACCCGGGTAAATCAGCTATCTTATAAATCAATGAAGAGATTCATATTTTTTTGATGGTGTTTGATTCTTATGATATTAAATACCATTTTACATTAAATCAGGTATAAATTGTTAATAAAATCCTGTATTTGCAACCCAATAACCGAAAATCACGTAGAAACAAACAGTAATTCGTTTTTTTTCCATAAATTCGCATCATTGTTAACATAAATAATTCGACTTCCTGTAGTTGCCCTAAGAAGATTTGTCGATGATTGATAACTTACAAGACCTTATCTCCAATACCTCCGGGGAAGAGTGGAAAGCCTATCAGCAGATACTTGATAATACTGCTGTAATTATGCTGTTAAACAGCCAGGGTTCCATAAGTTATGTTAACCGCAAATATTGCGAAGTTTCAGGTTTTGAGCGCAATGATGTAACAGGACTTGATATACAAAGCATCTTTTCTAATATCCCTGAAAAACAAAATCTTAAGGAAATGTGGGGTGTGTTGCAACAGGGTAAAACCTGGAAAGGAGAAATTCTGGCCCGCAAGAGGGATGAAAGGTTTTTCTGGCTCGATGCAACCATCTATCCCATTCAAAAATACCTTGAAAAGCCTCATCAGTTTATTTTGCTGGGATCTGATGTTACTTCTTTCAAAAATGCCCTGCAAATCAAAGATCAGTTTCTGGCCAATATGAGCCACGAGATTCGCACTCCGCTTCATACCATTTACAGTCTGGGTAATTTACTTGCCGAAACGCCCCTTTCCCGCGAGCAGAATGACTATATGGATAGCATTCTCAATGCAACAGGCATTCTCATGCGTATGGTTGAAGACCTTTCAGATCTCAACAAGATTGAAACGGGTCAGGTGCACATTGAAACAAGGAGTTTTAACCCGCAGTTACTCATTCAATCGCTTGCGCGGATGTTTTCTGAAAAGACCCGCCGAAAAAACATTGATTTCTCGCTGGAGTACGATGCAACATTGCCTGAATATGTGCTGGGCGATCCGCACCGGTTGAAGCAGATCCTCATGCACCTGCTCGATAATGCTGTGAAGTGCACTTCGCAGGGGCATATTCATCTGAGTTGCCGCCCGGCACGGAGAGAGAACGGGCATGCCGAATTCCTTTTTGTGGTGGAAGATACCGGAATAGGGATTCCAAAGGAAAGTCTTGAAATGATTCGGGAGAAATTCCAGCAGGTACATACAGGCAATACAAGGCCATTTGGCTGCCCGGGTCTGGGGCTGACCATCGTAAAACAACTCATTGAATTGCATAAGGGTGAATTCAGTATTGAAAGCACCGAAGAAAAAGGAACCAAGGTGAGTTTTAGCATTCCCTACAAAGAGGCTAATGGAAATGAAAATGAGGTCGAGAGTGCAGTTTCTGAAGTGGTTGAAGAAAAAACCATATCAACTCCTGTAAAAAATCATGCTATTAACGGCCAGTCTGTAAAGGTGCTTATCGCTGAAGATGCCGACATCAACCAGTTAGTCATCAGAAAGCATATGCAGAAACTGGGCTTCGATGCTGACTTTGCCGATAATGGCAAAATAGCACTTGAAAAACTGCGAAATAAAAAATACGACATTGTACTTATGGATATGCAGATGCCGGTGATGGATGGATACCAAACCATAAAAAGTATCCGTAACGATTTTGACGAACCGGTAAAGAATATTCCCATTATTTCCATTACGGCAAGCGTAATGCGGGAAGCATCGGGCAAATGCCTGGAAGCAGGAGCTGATGATTACATGCCCAAACCCTATGATGTGGCCGAGCTGAAAGCCAAGATGGAAAAATGGATCAGAAAAAATCAATACGAAACTAAACCAACTCAAGCTGTTATGCAAGAAGATCATAAATCTCAGAATACAGAATCTCTCATCAACCTTGAAT